>CAZRGY010000005.1:0-26605 GCA_964599715.1 uncultured Verrucomicrobiota bacterium
ACTTGCCTGCTCCCCAAGGGATCATGACCCCGTAGGGGGCTAGCTTGTCGGTCTGTTCCTTGAAGGCGGGAGGAGGCATGCTGGCGCTCTTCAGCACCTGACCGTCTTTCAGTTCCAGCACCAGCGCATGACGGCCTTCTTTGCGAGACCAATCCACCGCGCCAGTCCAGCGGTGGATATCGGTTTCAGGCACGGCCACAGTGCGGGCGGGGTAATGATAGGTCAGTTCCCAAGTAACATCCTTACCCTTGGCTACCCGACGAACCTCGATGAACTTGCTGCCGAGGGAGAAGTTATATACCCAAGAAACGCAGATGAACCACAGGGCGAGGGTGATGAATGCCCCTTTGGGCTTTTTCATCAACGGGATAGGTTTGTTGAAGCTGGTTCTAAGTTCTTGATGGAAAGCAGTTTCCACGCACATCAAGACAAAGAGGCCGATGCCCATCAGGGTAAAGAAAACAGCCATGGAGATGAAATAGGCAAACTGGGCCCGGGCATCGCCAAAGCTTACGACAAAATCAGAGACATCGGTCACGCGGCATGAGATAGGCCGGGAAAGGCGGTTGGTAAAGGGATAAAACGACTAGAAACAGGGAATAAGCAATTGGCACAGGTTAGATAACGGCCGAAAAGGTTCTAGAAACGGCATAAATAGTCCGAATGGGTGATAGTGCGCGATAAGATTTTTAAATAGAGTTTAACCGTGGTTGGGGACTCCGTTGGGGTTCAGAATCATGGTTACCGACCCTGTTTGGTCGGATTTTTACTGGACCGTAGAGTGTCAACGGAAACGGCGGCGTGAGATGTATGTCTCACGTCGCCGTATGGTTTTCTTGCCAAAGGGTTTCTTCTACCCAAGTTCAATTTCTGAGTATTTCCCGCATGACTTATCGACTGAACTCGTTATCAATACGTGCAATGCATTTATCTGGTCTGAATCTACGGACTCATCTGTCCCGTCGTTTGTCCCCGCGAGCGGGGAGTAGTAAGTGGTTTTCTACCGTGGCTTTGGTGGCCGGTCTTTATGCCGGTAACCTGTGGACGACATCCGTATCCGCAGCTGCGGGCACGGTGTTGCCCGGAGCGGAATTGCTGCAGCGGGCACCCCGTCCGGCGCGTCCGGCATTGGCACCCAGCACATTGCCGCTGAAATTCATCAAGGGCGAGCGCATCGCGTTCGTCGGCGGGTCGCTGGGCGAGCATATGAACCGGTCGGGAGATTTCGAGACGTTGCTGCACGCGCGTTTTCCGGAACTCGAACTGGTGATCCGGAATTTCTGCATCCCGGCGGATGAGGTATCCGTGCGGCAGCGGTCCAGCAACTACACCGCGCTGGATAATCCGCTGAGCGCGTTCGGGGCGGACACGTATTTCTGTTTCTTCGGTTTCAACGAATCTTTCGCCGGGCCGGAGGGCGTAGAGAAGTTCAAGAAAGATTACGCCAAGTTCCTGGACGACTACATCCACGATTATCCGCGCGATGATGCAGGCAGTGCGCCGCGTTTCGTGCTCGTCTCGCCGACGGCGTTTGAGCCGACGGCGGACAAGTTCCTGCCGGATGACAAAGCGGCGAATGCAAACCTGAAGCTCTACGCGGCGGCGGTGAAGGAAGTGGCGGCAGCGCGCAAACTGGCGTTTGTTGATCTGTATGCGCCCACGCTTTCGGCGTTCTCCAAAAAGAAGGGCATGCAGTTCAGCACGAACGGGGCGCATCTGAATGACGCGGGCGACCGTTTGGTGGCGGAGGTATTGGATGAAGCATTGTTCGGGGCTTCGAATCCGGCGATGATCGGTTCTTCGGATTACGAGAAGTTGCGCGCGGCGGTAAACGACAAGTCATGGGTGCACTTGCAGGATTACCGCATGCTTAACGGCTGGTATGTTTATGGTGGCCGGCGCACGTTCGATACGGAGACGTTTCCGCGCGAGTATCTGAAGATCCGTAACATGGCGGCGGTGCGTGACCGTTACGTATGGGACATCGCGCAGGGCAAGCCGGTACCAGCGGTGCCGGACGACAGCAAGACGGGCGAACTGGTGGAAGTGAAACCGGGCTTTGGCCGTTGGCCGAGCAAGGAACCCAAGGAGCTAAAGTATCCTACACCGGAGGAAAGCATCGCGACGATGCAAGTGCCCGAGGGCTTCGAGGTGCAACTGGTGGCGAGCGAGCGCGAGTTCCCGGAACTGGCTAAGGTGGACCAGATCAATTTCGACAACAAAGGCCGGCTGTGGGCTTCGTGCATGGCGAACTATCCGCAGTGGAAGCCGGGCGATCCGAAACCGAACGACCGGTTGCTCATCTTCTCCGACTTCGATGCGAAGGGGAAGGCGCGCAAGTGCACGGTGTTCTATGACAAGCTCATCTGCCCGACCGGTTTTGAGTTCTGGAATGGCGGCGTGCTGGTGGTGGATGAGCCGCGCATGATCTGGCTGAAAGACACGGACGGCGATGACAAAGCGGATGTGGTGGTGGAGATCAGCAATGGCTGGGCCACGGATGACACTCATCATACCATCGGTGCGTGGGAATATTCGCCGGGCGGTCTGTTGCACATGCTGGAAGGCGTGAGCATGAGCACCGCGGTGGAGACGCCGTGGGGGCCGCACCGCCAGTTCGGCAAGCCGGGCTGCTATGTGTTCGATCCGCGCTCGCAGAAGATCCGGCACTTTGTGACGCCGGGCTACGGCAACCCGTGGTGTTATGTGTTCGATTGGTGGGGGCAGGGCATCGTGGGTGATGGCACGACACCGCAGCAGCATTGGGATACACCGTTGAGCACCGCGCCATTCTCAGGACGCAAAGGTTTGAACACGGTTTTCAATGGTGAAGGTATGCGGCCGAATGTCGGCACGGAGTTCCTCTATTCCCGGCAGTTCCCGGATGATGTGCAGGGGCAATTCATCTTTGCATGCGTCATCAACATGAACGGGCTGACGCGGTTTGAGATCACGGATGACGGGTCAGGCTACAAGGGGGCGCGCAAAAAGAAAACGGTCGATGGCAAAGAGGTGCCGGATGACCTGCTTACTGCGAAGGACAACATGACGTTCCGTCCCGTGGACCCGCAGTTCGGTCCGGATGGGGCGCTGTATTTTGGTGACTGGAGTGCGGCGCTCATCGGGCACATGCAGTACTCGCAGCGCGATCCGGGTCGCGATCATCAGCATGGCCGCCTATTCCGTCTTGTCTACACCAAGAAGCCGTTACTCAAGCCCGTGACGCAGTATGGTAAGAAGGTGAACGAGTTGCTCGACCAGTTGAAGGAATACGAGCCGCGCACGCGTTATCGCGCACGCCGCGAATTACGCGACCGGCCGACGGCTGAGGTGCTGTCCGCCATCAAAAAGTGGGTGGCCAAGCTGGATCAGAAAGACAAGGAGTATGACCGTCAGCGCCTGGAAGCGCTCTGGGTACAGCAGGGGCATCATGCCGTGGATCCGAGCTATCTCGCGGAGATGTTGCGGGCCAAGACGCCGGAAGCCCGGGCAGCGGCTACTCGTGTGCTGGCGGATGAGTGGGAGCGCATCCCGAACGCGATGCAGCTCATCAAGCCGCAGGTCACGGATGAGTTTGCCCGCACGCGCGTGGAAGCCGTGCGCGCCCTGAGTTTCGTGAATACGAAAGAATCGGTGGAGACGCTGCTGCAAGCGGCCACGTTGCCGCGCGATTATTGGATGGATTACACGCTGGAGATGACGCTGGGCGCGTTGGAGCCGGTCTGGAAAGCGGACTTCGCCGCGAAGAACATCGCGAAGGACAATCCGCAGGGCTTGGAACTGCTAAACGAATTCGCCAATCGCGGCCAGCCCTCGGGTGTCGCCTCGTCGGCGTTGAAGAAATATCTCGCGGCACCGGATATGCCTCAGAAGGACTTTGCCAAGGTGTTGAAGGACATCGCCAAGGCGAAGGGCAATGCGGATAACGGCAAGGCGGTCTTTCGCCGCATCTGCGTGGCCTGCCATAAGGTGTATGGCGAAGGCGTGGATTACGGTCCGGATATGATGGGCTTGGGTTCGCGCATGAGCAAAGAGCTGATCATCGAGTCCATCCTGGAACCGAACGCGAAACTGGACCCGAAGTTCCTCACGACCAATGTGGAGACGAAAGATGGCGAGGCTTACACGGGCTTCATCGTGAGCGAGACGCCTGAAGTGCTGAACCTGAAGATCGCTGGCGGATTGACCCAGGCGATCAAGAAGTCGGACATCTCCAAGCGCGACACGGTGAAACAAAGCAGCATGCCGGAAGGTCTGGCCGCAGGCATGTCGCCCACCGAGTTCATCGACATCGTGGAATTCCTGAACAGCCTGAAGACGCCGACGGTGAAGAAGTAAGGCTTAGTTAGAACATTCAAGGGCGCATCCGTGTGGATGCGCCTTTTTTTGACCGCGGAATACACGGAAATTAGGAAATACGGAGACAAGATGAGTGAAGTTGGTTTATGCGCTATTGCTCGGCGGAGTTTTCTGGGAGGCTGCGCGGATTCCTTGAGATGTATATGAATGAGTTTATGAAATCGTTGCGAGTGGTTTTGTTTGGATTGATGCTGGGTGCTTTTTCCAGTGTTTTGACGGCGCAAGAGCTGTCGCCTGAGGTGTATCAACGGTCGCTGGTGGACATGGGAGACACTGCGCGGATTCAACGGGTGCTGGCGAAGGCGCGGGATGGGAAGCCGATCGTGGTGGGCGTGATCGGCGGCTCCATCACGCAGGGAGCGAAGGCGTCGAAGCCGGAGTTGAAGTATGGCAACCAGGTAGCGCAATGGTGGCGGACGAACTTTCCGAACAACAAGGTGGAGTTTGTGAATGCGGGCATCGGCGCGACGGGATCGAACTACGGAGCCTTGCGTGTGGGGCGTGATCTGCTGGCGAAGAATCCGGATTTCATCGTGGTGGAGTACGCGGTGAATGACGGAAACACCAAAGAATCCGCCGAGACGTTGGAGGGCGTGATCCGGCAGATACTGAAGGCGCCGAATCATCCGGCGGTGGTGATGGTCTTCATGATGAACAAGGATGGGAACAATGCGCAGGAGTGGCACAGCAAGGTGGGCGCGCATTATCAACTGCCGATGGTGAGCTTTCGTGATGCGCTTTGGCCGGAGATCAAGGCTGGGAAGCTGAAGTGGGAGGACGTGGAGGCGGATCAGGTGCACCCGAATGACCGGGGGCATGCGCTGGTGGCGGAGTTCGTGACGCGGGTCATCGAAGCGGTGCAGAAGAAGAGTGTGCGGGCGAATGCAATCATTGGGGCATTGCCGAACCCGTTGTTCAGCGACAAGTTCGAGTTCACGAAGTTACTGGAGGCGGCTGATCTCAAGCCGCTGGCGAATCAAGGCTGGGTATATGATGAAAAGAACAAAGCATGGCAGAGCGAGACGCCGGGCAGTGTGATCGAGTTCGAGATTGATGGTACGGTGATTTATAACATGCACTGGCGCATCAAGGGACCGATGGGGTGGGCGAAAGTGCAGGTGGATGATCGACCGCCCGTCGTGCAGGAGGCATGGTTTAATCAGACGTGGGGAGGGTATCGAGTGACGGCAGAATTGGCGCGAGATCTGTCACCAGGCAAGCATCGTGTGAAGGTGGAATTACTGGCTGAAAAGAATGAAGAGAGCACGGGAACACAGTTCCGGATATTGGGACTGGGTGCTGCGGGAGTCGCGAAGTAGTCGGCCTATTTATCCAGATTAATGCGGACCACCGGTGCCAAGATACGTGAAGCGGTCCGTTTCTGGTGATAGATTGTGTTCGTTGCTTTCACCGCGTTGGCAGGAAATTCCAAAGTGAGCGGTTCTCCCGTTTGTGGATTCGGTTCGTATAGGGGAGCGCCCGTGCTGGCGATCGTGACCCGGATACGATGGCCGGCATTGAATATCTGACTGAGCGAGCCGATATCGAAAATGATGCGATAGACCTTACCGGGCTCCATGAAAACTTCCTTTTCCCAACCCTCACGGAAACGGGCGCGGCGGATGTAGTCCATGATGAGAATGCTGCGTCCATCAGGATAGACATCACTGATCCGCACAATGAAATCCGTGTCCTTGGCCGTGGAAGCGACATACAGATCGGCCCGGACCTTGCCGGTCCATTCCACCGGGTCTTTCAAGGGATCGGTGGTGAAGGTCAGCACATTTTTTTGCTCCTCAAACTTTCGTGCATCCCTTGCCCCGGGGAAGTTGCGGCCGGGAATCTCCATCGGATGATTCGGATCACTCTCATAACTGCTGGAAGATTGCACGGCACTGGGCAGGCGGATGGCGAGATTACCGCCCTCTTGCAGATAGTAAGGGGTGTCCACAGATTCTGGTGGCCAATCCTTGGCACTGCGCCAGATATTACCCGGAGCTCCGGGTTCATCCACGGCGCCCATCACATAGTAACGCACGGTCGGTTCGTTGATCACTCCGTTGTTCTTGCCCTTCATCCAGTAATCGAACCAGCGGACCATGTGGGCATAGACATCGAACTTGGCATTCTCTGGATAAATCAGCTCACCGATCTTGTTTCCTTTGGGGTAACCGCCATGCAGCCAAGGGCCCAAGATAAGTTGCTGTTTTCGCTGTGAGTTGGCCCCGCCCTTGTATTGGCGACCGAGAAAGCTCTGGATGGAACCTACGGACATGAAGTCATACCAACTGCCGATGGTGAAGCAGGGGACATTCATGCGGTCAAAATGGAGGGAGCAATCTTCGGCTTTCCAATAATCATCATAAGTGGGGTGATGGAACCACTCTTCCATTAGCCGCCGGTTGTCTTCCGGATCGCGGGCAACCTTGGCCAACTCACCATGACGACCGGGGCGATAGATGCCGCCGATCCGGTAACCTTCATGGAATAGGCTCAGCCCGGTATCCATCATGTATTGGCAGACGAGATGGGGTGGGGCGGCTGCTGCGAGAAAATTCTGGGAAAAGCCACCTTGGGAACCGCCGAAGGTGCCGACTTTACGGTTGCACCAGGACTGGCGGGCGAACCACTCCACGAGGTCATAGCCATCTTGCTGTTCACCCCAGCCAAGGGCGCGATAGCCCTGCCAGACGCCTTCGGATTCATGGCTGCCACGGAAATTCACCTTGGCGACGACGTAGCCGTGCCCGGCAAGTTTGGCCATCTCCTTGCGCGTGGTGGCGTTCGTGATGCTGACGTAGCGCTGCTCAAAGATGACCGGGTGAGGCCCGACTAATGGCGGAAAATAGACGTAGGCGGAGAGTTTTATCCCGTCCCGCATCGGAATCATGAAGTGCTCCTCGCGCACTCCGCCGAGGTCCAGTTTGGGGAGCTCGGCAGCATTCAGAGTAGCTAGAGAGAGCAGGAGGAAGGAACAGAGCAGGGCTGACACTGTGCGTGGCATGCGACAGGTTTAGCGTGTTGCCGCCGGTACAGCAAGCAGGCGGATGCCGGGCATCCGCCTGCGCTCAATCTGTGTCCGGGATTATTTCTTCATCTCAGCCCGGATTTTTTCGCCCTCGGCGATTATTTCGGCGGCAGTCTTGCCGTCCAAAGCCTTCAAGGTATCCTTTTCTGGATCAGCACCTTCTTTGAACATTTTTCCAAAAATCTGTTTGGCCGCGATGGCCATGACGGCGTCCTCAAATTTCTTCTTTTCATCCGCGGACATGCTTTTAGTGATTTCCTGAACGGATTTTTTCATCGCTTCTTCAGAAGATCCATCGATTTCCCGGGAGCCCGCACCACCACAACCTGCTGCCAGTAGGGCAGCAGCCAATATCAACATGCTGATTTGTTTCATGATTTTATTCTCCTTGGAGTCGCGTCCAGAATCGGCAACGAAACTAACCTCCAATGGGGCTAAGAAACCAACCCGGCACGCTGGTGCCAAGCCAATAATTCTATCGCAAATGCAGGTGCCGCCGTTTGGAGGGATGGGGCTGGGGCGGAGCCTAGGGACTGGGTGGAGTGTCTTCGGAAGGCTTGTTACGCTGGAAAACGTCCTGAACGTCTTCCGGGTCAAAGTGGGCCAGATCCACGCCTTCATCCGGAGCCCGCAGGGTAGCGATCTGCAGTTGGTTGGCGATGCTCTGCACCGTAGACAAAGCGTAATATTTGATGGCTCCGATGCTCAGCTGGGCTTTGAAGATGAGCACCACGAGGCTGTTCATATCCACATTCACCCAGAGCATGTTCGTGGTCTCTCCCTGCTGGAACATGCTGCTGAAATTGTTCTCGTTCAGGCGGTCCGCGATGAACTGGGTGGCGGCAAAGGCGTTGGCCGCCAAGGTGGCCAGCTCAGTGGTGTTGAAGATCTCCGTATCGCCCTGTTGCGCGATGAGATAGCCCGCCTTTTCAACGAAGAGCGCCGTGCTGGCTTCGCTTTTCTCGAGAAGATCCTTCAGGGCAGTGTTGATCTGCTCGAAGTCCTCTTCGGTGAGATTTGGAAACGGCGTCATGTGGCAACCCGGTTAAAGACCTGATACAACGGCCTGCTTTACTTGCGCCCGCCTTGGTTGATGAACTTGTGCAGGAGCATGCGGGTGATCATGTTCAAAGTCTCGAACACCCCCGCCCCTTTGAACGCCGCACCTTCAAACGACGGGACACGGACATCCCGGTTGTTCAGGAGATAATCCATATATTCCACCGGAGCGACATTGGGCAGATCGCGCTTGTTATACTGCAAAACGTAAGGGATATCCGCCAGGTTAAGGCGCAACGTCTTAAGATTGTCCTCCAAGTTGGCAAAGCTTTCGACGTTCTCCTCCATCTTGTCATACTGGGAGTCGGCGACGAAGACGATGCCATCCACACCACGGAGCACCAATTGGCGGGTGGTGTTATAGATCACCTGACCGGGCACCGTGTAGAGCTGGAACTTGGTCTTGAAGCCCTTGATCGACATGGCCTCGATGGGGAGGAAGTCGAAGAAGAGCGTACGGTCCGAGCTGGTGGCCAGAGAGACGAGTTTGCCCTTGTCCTCGGGATTGGTCGTCTTCACGTCCGAGTGGACTTTTTCCAGATTGGTCGTTTTGCCGCATTGGGCCGGACCGTAATAGACGATTTTGACCTGAATTTCCTTGGTCGCCTGGTTGATAATTGCCATAGGGTTCTCGGGTTACTCGTTTAGCTCAGGGTTGCGGCAAGTTTTTTAAGATCTTCCACAGGCAGCACAGCATCTGCCTTGCCAATGACGGCCAGAAAAGTGCGGCCGGACTTGACAATGGCCAGACTGCGGGTGCTGGTCTGAACATTCAGTGCCTTGGGCTCGCCCAATTTCAGATCGCCGGTGAACTGGTTCATACGGCTAAACATCGCCACTATAAAGCCAGCGAAAGCGTCGGAATTGAACTCCGCCGGCAACTTAGATGCGACTTTCAGGCCCTCCTGTGAGGCAATCACTACGCCTTCGACTCCTGGTAGCGTAGCCGCTTTGGCCAAAACCTCGGTCGGACCGCCTGCCGTAGCCGCGGCTGGAGCCGGTGCCGGTGCGGGCGTTGGAGCAGGGGCTGGTGCCGCCGGTGCAGGCGCGGCGGGAGCCGGTGTCGGGGCTGGTGCGGGTGCTGGAATGTTTTTCCCAGAAAAGACATCCGGGATATTTTTATCCACCGCGATGGTTTTTTGCGCACTGGCACCCGGTTTACGGGCAGCCATGAAAAGGGGGATGACGACCTTGAGTGGCAGTTCAAGGCTTTCGGATTCGCGGTTGGCACCCAATCCTGCGGGCAGTGCAGGGGAAATCCAGCTGCGCAATTGGGTCCAAGTGAAGACGATCTTGCCCTTGCGCATCATTGGCTCCACCAAGTCGATAGGAACCGTGATGGTCAGTCCGGGCAGATTATGTTTGGCCAATTCACCCTTTAAATCCTCCGGCCAAGTGGGAAATAATGGTTCCAGTCCGCTTGTGATGTTTCCACCAGATGCCGGAGCTGCGGCTACAGCTGGGGCTGGGGTGGCAGCAGGCTTGGGTGCTGCTGGAGCGGGAGCTGGTGAAGGAGCGGGTGCCGCTTTCGGCGCAGACGGAGCGGAAGGCCGCAATGAGGCCGGGTCTGGCAGACCTGCAGCCGACTTGATTGGGGCAGAAGGTTCTGGCGCAGGTGCCGGCGTTGGAGCAGACGCAGGTGCTGGAGCTGGAGTTGGAGTTGCTGCCGCTGGCTTCGGAACTGGGGCAGGGGTGGGAGCCGGCGCTGGAGCCGGTGGTGGCGTCGGGGCCACCGGAGCCGGGGTAGGTGCAGGCGCACTTGCGGCGGTTGTTTTGACGTGGTCTGGAGCGTCTCCATCGGCGCCGAATACCGGCTTGATATCGTCCGGGACATCGATGGTTTTCTGGTCGGTGCGCTGGCTGAACTGACCGGGCTTGATCTTCGAAAGCACTTCTTTCAGCGGCAGGCTGACCGGAGTCTGATCCATGGAGGCGTCGCCGCCAAAGCCTTCGCCACCCTGCTGCTTCAACTCTGCGTAAGTGATCTTGACGCTGCCCTTGGGGAGGCCTTCCAGGACTCGCTGGAGGGATACTTTGATAGTGGCGCTGGAAGATGGTTTGGCGGTTACAAAGCCTTTCAACTCAGCGGGCAAAGCGTCTACTACCCCTTTCAAGGAGACGGTGATAGTTTCGCCGGTGGGGGGAGCCGCTGCTGGAGCGCTTGCGGGAGATTTAGTCGGAGCTGCCGGAGCAGCCGGTGACTGGGCAGTGGTGGTTGGTTTGTCTTCGGGGCCCTTCCCAAAGAGGTTCTTTATAAATCCTAGCATTTTGGAGCGATCTAGGTTGTCCTTGAAATCGGCTGCAAACCAGTCGATATCAATTAAGTACGCTTGCCTTTTGTGGCGTAAAAGAATTTAGATAGCAAGAAATTAACTTAGGAAGGGGATATGCCAGAAAGGCTAAAAGTACTGATCTTGGATGATGAGCAGGATCTATTGGAACTGTACCGGGATTTGCTGAGCAAATTGCCGAGCCAGCCGGAGGTGTTTACGGCGAACTCGGGAGCCCGGGCTTTGGCCATGCTCAATTCCGAGAAATGTTCCCTGTTGCTCACAGACCTGAACATGCCTGGAATGGATGGTTTTCAGGTGCTGACGATTGTCCGTCGCCGTTTCCCTTCGCTCCGCACGGTGGTCATGACTTCGCTGGTAGATGAGCAGATTCGTGCCCGGGCTTACGCGATGGGTATCGACCTTTATCTGGAAAAACCCAGTGGCCAGGAGGAAGTGCAGTTGTTTGTAGATTGCATCGAGTCTTTGCTGGAGCGGGAGGAAGTAGGTGGTTTCCGCGGCGTGCAGAGCAAGAGTCTGGTGGATCTCATCCAGCTGGAATGTCTCTCGCAAAGTTCATCCGTGTTGAAGATCACCAATAAATCGGTCGAGGCACGCATCTGGATCCAAGATGGTGATGTCATTGATGCCAGCGTGGGGGAGTTGACGGGAGAGGCTGCTTTCAAAGTCATCTTAGGATGGAAGACCGGCAATTTTGAGATGTTGGCGGCAGATCCCAAACGTGAGCGGACGATCATGAGTTCGTATCAGGGATTGCTACTCGACACAGCACAGGCCATCGATGAATCTCAGGCAACGGAGGTTAGTGCTGCTGGAGAGCCCAGTGTAGCTGAAGGCGGAACGGCATCTCCGCTGGGTGCGGTTTCCCGCTGCCAAGGGGTGGAGTTTGCCTTGTCGGTGGATATTGCTGACAAAACCAAGATGGACGCCTGGGGGGTGGAAAATCCCGCCGCCTTGGCCGAGTGGACGCACAGCCTCATGCACAAGCTGCACGCCTTGGGGGAAAAGTTGAAGGCGGGGCAGTTGGTGAAGGTGGAGGGTATGGGCTCCCAGTCAAATTTAGGCTTCCTTTCCCGTCCAGACCGGGAACTATGTGTGGGGTTGCGACGTAATATGACGCAGAGCGAGATAGCGGCAAGCTTGAGTGAAGTGGGCACGAAATGGGTTTCCTAGGCTTATTTTCCAAATCGTCACCGGGTATGAATGTGGCGAAGTTGCCTTCGGGCAGTTTCACCATTGATCGCACCGGACGGATTGTCGCGTCCACATTACCGCGGACTTTCGATGAGAAACTCACCCAAGAAATCGGCAACATCGTGCTGGAAATGTTTTTGAAAGCACAAACGGTAAACTTGCCACTGCGGGAGGTTTTCATCCATTATGCCGGTCTTAAGATCACTGCCCGTGAACTGCGCGGCGGGGCGATGATCTTTCTGGCCCCCTTGAAGGCGGGATAGGTTCACAACAATCAAAACGCGCGCAGCGAGATTTTTTATGGCGAACAAGAAACTGGACCAGCTCATCCACCAACTTGAGAATTACATCGAGGTATGGAAGCAGTTCAATGGCTATATCGCCATGGCCCGGGGCAAGAAATTCCAGCCGGATGATGAAGTTCAGTTTCTGGAGATCAAGAGTGTCATCGCCCAGGAGCTGGAGATGATCTTGGCCGTGATCGAGAGCGGTACTCCTACCAAGGAAGAGGTGCATTCCCTGATCGGCTCAGCCCCTTCCATCCGTTATATGAGTGAGTTGCCGGAAGGTTCCCTGCGGGCGATCGAGAACCAGTGGCACAAATCCTTTATTGCCTGGCAGTCCATCTTGGGCCAGTTGAAGGTCCAGCAACGCGCCGAGGAAGGCAAAGGCTTCTTCAGCATGTTCGGCAAGAAGTGATATTAGTTCCTGCCTTTGCCGCCGAAGAGTTGGCGGGTTACTTGCCGTTATTTTCCTTCGTCAGCAGGCTGACATTCTTGATGCGTGCCGCTTTGGCCGCATCCATCACCGAGACCACTTCACCGATCGGAGCCTGTTTGTCAGCGCGGATGGCCAATTTCATGGCCGGATTCCTCCGAGCTGCAGCCATCAATTCATCTTGCAACCGGCTGCTGGTGACCGAGCGGTTCCCGATATAGAGGTGCGGAGCCTGATTGGCGATGGTGATGATGAGCGGCGGATCTTCCGTGGCACCTCCCTTGGCCTGACTCGATTCCGGCAAAGCGAGTTTCACTGAAGGGATCTGCTGCTTGAACGTGGTAGTGACCACCAGAAAGATCAGTACCACCATCAACACATCGATCAGCGCGATGATGATGACCGCAGGGGCCTGGCGTTTGCGTTTGCGGGAGAAATTCATCAGTGCGCCTTGGCTGCGGGCTGGTTCGAGCGGGTTCCTGACGGCTGGGATGCGGTGGTGGAATTGGTTTCCGTTGGATACAGCTTGCGCACCAGTTCATCACAGATGATCTCCAGCTCGACGGTGAAATGCTCCACGCGTTTGGTATAATAACTCCAGGCCACCAGCGAGGGGATCGCGACCAGAAGGCCCATCAAAGTGGCCTTCAAGGCGATGGCGATGCCACGGGCAAATGCATTGTTATCCCCCAGACCGGCGCTGCCGATATCGCCGAACAGGGCGATCATACCGTAAACCGTGCCAGTGAGTCCCAGCAGGGGGGCGATGCCGGTGGCGATTTCCAGGAATACCAGCCCGCGTTCCAACCGGGCCAGTTCATGTCGGGCGCGGATCTGCAAGGCATCCACCAGATCCTCTTTGGTCCATTGCGAGCGCTCCAACACGAAAAGCGCGAGTCGGCTCAGAGTGGAGGGGTGATATTGGCAGGCGGCTTTCAACGTGGCGGTTTCACTGGGCTGCTGGATGGCTTGGACCGCGTTCTCCACTTGGGCCGGGGTGATTTTGGACTCACGCAACGCGAGCCCACGCTCGATGATAAATGTAAGGCTGATGATGGAGGTGATACCGAGGAGGACTAGAATTGCTATTTCCATGGTGATGCTTTCAGTAACTGCTGATCAAAAAATGGCTTATTGATATAGGAACGTGAACGTGACGTCTCGATAAGTGGTGCGAAATTCGCGTTTGACCTCATCCGGCCAGGCCGGGAAAGGCGATGGCTTATCAATCGCGATCTGGCAATAGGCGGTCTGGATCGAATCGACCGAGGTGTTGACCACGCGTAAATCACTGATACGCCCGGTCGAATGGAGGCGGAACCAGACTTCCACCCGTCCTTGTCTGGCAATCGTGGGGTTGTCTTGCACCATTCCCAGCCAGGCGTTTTTGATGGCATCTATGACGATGGCGTCATATCGGCCAACCGGAGTACCTATCGCTTGCAGCGTGGAACCGGTGGCGAAGCGCTTCACCCCGCCGTCCTGTTTCATCTTGTCGCCTGCTGGCCGGTGATCGCTTTCACGCGCCATAGCCTCGGCCAATGTTTTTGGGCGTTCCCGGGGTGTTTCTTTCTGAGCTGCTTGTTGCTGTTGCAGGCTTTGGGGCGGGCGCAGCATGTCCAGTCCGCCACGCGCCTGCTTTGGTTGCTCGGCTGGGTTGTTTTTTTGTTCCCTAGGGTCTTCAGCCGTCTTTCTTCTCTCTGGTTGAGCTTCCACTTTAGGCTGGGATTTGGGAGCGGCCTGCAAAGGCATCGGTTTCGGCTGAGACCGGGGGGCATCGAAAGCCCGGACAATCTCGGTCTGCCTGCCATCGATTTTCGGTTGGTCTGTATCCAGTCTGGTATCTGGATTGGCTGCCAGAGAGTTCTGGGCTGCGTAGTATTTTGCTTTCTTGGGCTCTTCAGTCTCTCTTAACGAAGGATCAACCTCCACGAACAGCATGGGCATCTGCTGTTCTGGTTCCGGTATGACTTGGTCCGGGCGGGCGGGAGCATTCTCAAACCTTTGCGCGGTCAGTTCGATTATTTTTTCGGGCGATTGGGCGATCTGCTTGAGTAATTCCGGGTCGCGCAAAAGCGCGACTCCCAAGACGGTCGCCGCGAGGGTGAACAGTAAGACGTGTACAGCCAAAGAGACGCTGAGAGCGAACAACAGGGGGTGTTGCTCGATCCAGTTCCCGGAACGTCTGAGCCAAATCATCTGCATTAAACTGCCAAAACCGTCTTATCGCGACGTTGCCAACTGCCGGTTTGTTCAAAAAACAAGCCGGGGAAGCTTCCGTCTGGTGAACCGTAATAGGCTGTTAACGGGTCGGCACCCAGCCCCGGCCCGGGATGAATTCGCGGCTGCCGGAGTTGGATTTGCAACCCGTGACGAGCAGGGAAACTGCCAAAAGCGCAAAAATAAACAATCGCAACATGGGAGATATCCTAATGCGGAACCGCCGTTTCGCAAAGCGACTTGTAAGAAGAAGCGGAGTTTGCGGGCGCAGTGGAACACCGGGAACCTGCTGTGAACGTGTCTTTTACATCTGCGGGAATGGGGTTGTCGAACCGCCCGGTTTGCGTCAAATTGAGACACCAGACCGGGTTATATGCCTAAGTCTCAGAAATATTTGGTGGGCCAGTTGCTGTTGGATGGCGGCAACTTGAAGGGGTCGTGCTTTCATCGTTCGGTGGTCTTGGTGTGTCAGCATGATGAACAGGGTGCCTTTGGCCTGGTTTTGACCCAGCCCAGTAAGAGCAAGGTGGAGGATGTTATCGAATCCAGTCTGCCTGCCTGTTTGGAATCTCTCCCTCTTTATGTGGGTGGGCCGGTGCAAGCGAATGCCCTGTCTTACCTGCACACCGATGTTTTTGTGCCTCATGCGAACGTGATGCCGAACCTGAATCTGGGGCATTCATTGGAAGGCTTGGTGGAGTTGGGTGAATCTTACTCGACTACCCAGAAGGTGCGGGTCTTTGCGGGCTATGCCGGCTGGAGTCCGGGGCAACTGGAGGACGAGATGAAGCGGCAAAGCTGGCTGCTCCATCCCGCCACCGTGGAGCTGGTTTTTGATGCTCCTCCGGAGGAGCTTTGGCGCATGATCATGCGGCAGAAAGGCTGGCAGGAACGCTTGCTGGCCGATGGGCCGGAAGACCTCTCATGGAACTGAGGGTTGTCCCTTTTTGACCACCTGTCGGGCAGGTTGAAAATACCAGTTGAAAAACCATTCGCCCGGGACGAGCTTGAACCAATCACAACTGTTGTAAATGAAGAGAAGTATCCTCGTATGTGCGTTGACTTTGATCCGGGTGCCCGATAGTCTGCGCGCGAATTTCCAATAGACAAATTTAACGTACCGAAGGCGAGTCGTGGCAGTACGAGACGATTATCTGGTCGATACCTTGGTAGACATGGGCTGGTTGACCAACCAGCAGATTGAAACCTTGCGTCAAGAGGCGGAAGAGGCGGGGGTGGGTATCATTGATACCGCTCTGGCCAAGAGTTGGATATCCACCCTGAACGTCACTCAGGCCAAAGCGGCCCAGTTTGGCGCAGAAGTGGTGGATCTGGGTGAACTGCGTATTTCGGATGAGGCTATCGCGGCGGTGTCGCGTAATATCGCCCGCAAATACAAGGTGATGCCTGTGGCCTTGAACCCGGGCAGCATCCGGGTGGCCATTGCTGATCCTTCTGACTTGGATACCCTGGACACGTTGCATCACATCCTCAAGCAGGAGATCGAGGTATGCGTGGCTACTGAAGAAGCCCTGGATGCAGCCTTGTCCAAATATTATGGTGGTGGCAGTGCCTCAGGCGAGGCCAACCAGTTCATCCAAAACATCACTCAGGGTGAAGTGGACATGACCGAGTTTCAGAACGTCGCCGTGTCGGAGGACGACGGTTCTGAGGTGGATGCGGACGCACCCATCATCAAGCTGGTTAACTCGATTATCGTAGAAGCCTTCAAGATGCGCGCCTCGGATATTCATCTGGAGCCGCTCGAGAAACGTTTCCGTGTCCGTTATCGCGTTGACGGTGTTTTGCAGGAGATGAACAACCCGCCCAAGCGCTTGCAGGCTGCCCTTATCAGCCGTCTCAAGATCCAGGCGGGCATGTCCATCGCGGAAAAACGCGTTCCGCAAGACGGTCGTATCCAGATGAACGTGGTGGGCAAATCCATCGATTTGCGTGTTTCCTGTCTCCCCACGAACCATGGCGAGAGTATCGTCATGCGTATTTTGGATAAGACCGGTTTGAAACTCGGTCTGGCCGAATTGGGCTTCCTTTCCGATGACCAGCAGACGTTCGAGCGGTTGATCGGTCTGCCGGACGGCATCCTGTTGGTGACCGGTCCTACGGGTTCCGGCAAAACGACTACGCTTTACTCCTGTCTAAATTACATCAACCGACCCGACCGCAAGATCATCACCGTGGAAGACCCGGTGGAATACGTGCTGGCTGGTATCAACCAAGTGCAGGTCAGTGAAACGGTGGGATTGACGTTCGCGCTGGCCTTGCGCTCGATGCTGCGTCAGGCGCCGAACGTGGTGATGCTTGGGGAAATTCGTGACATTGAGACGGCGTCCATCGCCATCAATGCCTCCCTGACCGGTCACTTGGTGTTCTCCACGCTGCATACGAATGATGCGCCGGGTGCTGTGACACGTTTGATCGATATCGGGGTGAAGCCCTTCCTTGTGGCTTCCTCGACCCGCGCGATGATGGCGCAACGTCTGGTGCGTAAGATTTGTAAAAAGTGCGCCCAGCCGCATATCCCGTCCGATTCGGAATATCGGACCTTGGGCATCGACCCGCGCACGGTGGGCGAGGTGAATTGCAAGAAAGGCAAAGGTTGCAATGAGTGCAACAAGGGCGGTTACCGTGGTCGTTTCGGTATCTTTGAGATCTTTTTGGTGGATGATGAAGTGCGCAAGCTCATCAATGACCGGGTGCCGACCACAGTGTTGCGGGCCCGGGCTCGTGAGATGGGCATGCGGACTTTGCGTGAAGATGGCGCCCGTAAGGTGCTCTCCGGCCTGACCACCACGGAAGAGGTCATCCGCGCGACGGTAGGTGATGATGAACAGATCACATAATAGGTATGGTCGCCTAATGGTGTGCGGCCGATTGATTTAGCAGCTTACAAGATATGTCATACGCGATGTCCGACTTGCTGACCCTGATGGTGAACGAAGGGGCGGCTGATTTGCATCTTCGGGTGGGTATTCCTCCGTGCATCCGGCTCAACGGCACGCTGGAGCGGGTGGAAGGGCCACCGTTGAAGCCTGAGGACACTGAAGAGTTGATGAACGCCATCGCCTCCGATGACTCTGTGCAGCAAGTGCGTGAAAAGGGCGGTGCGGACTTCGGTTTTGCCTTCGGTGAACTGGCCCGTTTCCGTTGCAGTATTTTCAAAGAGCGCGGCAACTTCGCGCTCGTGTTGCGCCAGATTCCCAACAAGCTGCTGACCATCGATCAGATCGGTCTTTCCAAGACGCTGGTCGATTCTTTGTTGAACAAGCCGCGCGGTATGATTTTGGTGACTGGTCCTACGGGTTCCGGCAAATCCACCACGCTGGCCTCGATGATCAACATCCTCAACGAGACCCGTGATGAAGCACATATCATCACGATCGAGGACCCGATCGAATTTTACCACAAGCACAAGAAGGCCGTCATCACCCAGCGTGAGGTGCATGTGGATGTGCCCTCGTTCGCCGAGGCTTTGCGCCGCGCCTTGCGTCAGGATCCGGATGTGATTCTGGTCGGTGAGTTGCGTGACTTGGAGACGATCGAAGCTGCTGTGACGGCGGCCGAGACAGGTCACTTGGTCTTCGGCACGCTGCATACAAACTCAGCAGCCAAGACGATTGACCGTATCGTGAACGCGTTTCCCATCAACGCTCAGGAAACGATCCGTATTCAGCTCTCCACCGTTTTGCAGGCGGTTATCGCCCAGATTCTCGTGGCGCGCAGTGACAAGCCGGGCCGCGTGGCTCTGCATGACATCATGATCAATACGCCGTCCATCTCGGCGCTGATCCGTGACAACAAGACTTTCCGTATCCCTTCCGACCAGCAGACCGGTGCCAAATACGGCATGATCACGTTGGATGCCAACCTGCTCGACAAATACGAGCGAGGCTGGATCAAGAAGGAAGAAGTTATCAACCGTTCCATCGACCCTGCCTCATGCATCACCAAGATGCAGGAGATGGATGCCGCGAAGGCGGCGGCTGAAGCGGCGGCCGCCCGCAGTAAATGATTTAAGCCATGTCCTCGAATGTAAACAGTCCGTTGCTCGAGCTCATCCGGGAGCAAGGCATGCTGGATGACCTCCAGTATGAAGAAGTGGTTTCCGAGCACGCCCGCAGTGGCAAGTCCATCGCCCAAATCTTGGCGGATTTCGACCTCATCCCGCTGGACCAGCAGATGCAGTTGCAGGCCAACCATGTGGGCACCGAGGTGGTCAATCTTGAAGACCTTGAGCCGACCCCAGAATTGCTCAAATCCATCCCGGCCTCCACGGTCCGCATGTATCAGTGTGTTCCGGTCGAGGATTACGGCTCAGGGGTTAAGCTGGCCATGGCTGAGGTGTTGAATCCTCAGGTAATCGATGAATTGGGGTTTGTCGTTCGACGGGAGGTGATGGTGGTGGTGGCCGATCCCAACCAGATCACCAAGTTCATCGAGAAGTACTACGGCGAAGAAGGGGAAAGCTTCAACGACATCCTTAAGGAATTCGGCGAGGACACCGATCTGGAAAAGGAGCTTGCGGCGATCTCCGCCGGACAGGATACGGCCGGAAACATCGCCGACATGGCGAATGAGGCGCCCATCGTGCGTTTCGTGAACCTCGTGCTCTATCAAGCGGTGCAGGACCGTGCGAGTGACATCCATTTCGAGCCGTTCGAAGACGAGTTCAAGATCCGCTATCGCGTGGACGGTGCTCTTTATGAAATGGCCCCGCCGCCAAAATACTTGGCCTTGCCGGTGATCTCACGCTTGAAGGTCGTGGCCGGTCTGAACATCGCCGAGCGCCGTTTGCCGCAAGACGGTCGTATCTCGATGCGACTCGGCGGTAAGGATATCGATTTGCGTGTTTCCAGTTTGCCCACCAAGTTCGGTGAATCGGTAGTGCTTCGTGTGCTGGACCGTGGTTCCGTCACGCTGGATATCAAGGCTCTGGGCTTTCCGGAATATGTCCGGGATTACGTCTACGAGGCCATCCAACAGCCCAACGGTATTTTCGTGGTTACCGGCCCTACAGGTTCTGGCAAAACGACGACGCTCTACGCCTGCTTGCGCGAGGTCAACACCATCGATTCCAAACTGCTGACCGCTGAGGACCCGGTGGAATATGATATCGACGGCATCATGCAGGTAGCTGTGAATGAGGCTTTGGGCATGACTTTCGGTAAGGCGCTCAAATCCTTCCTCCGTCAAGATCCGGATGTGATCATGGTGGGGGAAATGCGTGATCTGGAAACCTCCCAGATTGCCATTCAAGCATCGCTAACCGGTCACTTGGTCTTGAGCACCTTGCATACGAATGATGCGCCTGGCGCGGTGACCCGTCTGGTGGATATGGGGGTGGAACCGTTCCTCATCTCCTCTACAATGCAAGGTGTGCTGGCGCAACGACTGGTGCGCACCATCTGTAAGAAGTGCCGGGCACCGTTCGAACCCACCGAGAACCAGCTTGCGCAGTTGAATCTCTCGCCGTACGACATCGGTGACAAGGTGTTCTATTACGGGCGCGGTTGCGCGGCCTGCAATGACACCGGTTATCGTGGCCGTAAAGGCATCTATGAGCTTTTGGTGGTTTCCGATCCCATCCGGAATCTGATCAATGAAAGGGCGCCTTCCGTGGTGATGCGGCAGAAGGCAGTGGAGCTGGGAATGGCCACCTTGCGTGATGACGGCCTCCGCGGTATCTTTGATGGCGAAACCACTATTGAAGAAGTGCTCAAATACACCTAATTATCCTGTCCTATGCCCAAATATAATTATGTAGCGATGGATCAAAAGGGGAAGGAGACCAAGGGAACCTTGGAGGTGGCCAACCAGAGTGAAGCGATTGGCCGGCTCAAGGAGATGGGCTATTTCCCGACCAAGGTCGTCGAGGCGGACAAGGTAAAGGAAAAGGGAACTGCCAAGAAAGCAGCGGCCCCTGGTGCCGCCAAGAAGAAGGGCGGCGGCATGAACATCACCATCCCCGGGTTCAAGGGGGGCAAGGTGAAGAGCAAAGTTCTGACCACTTTCACCCGCCAGCTCGCTACGCTGGTGGATGCCGGTCTGCCACTTTTGCGCGGCATGCGCGTGCTGGAAAGACAGGAACGGGACCGGACGCTTAAGCGCATCATTGATGAACTGGCCGTCTCAATCGAAGGCGGTTCGACTTTTTCTGAAAGTCTGGCCCAACACCCCAAGACGTTTAACCGTCTCTATGTGAACATGGTGAAAGCCGGTGAGTTGGGCGGTGTGCTGGAAGTCGTGCTCAACCGTCTGGCCGAGTTCATGGAGAAAGCCCAGAAGATCAAGGGCAAGGTTGTCGCCGCCATGTTCTACCCGGTGGCGGTTATGGTGGTGGCTGTCGGTATTCTGGCCCTGCTGATGATTGTCGTGGTACCGAAGTTCGAGGCGATTTTCAAAGACATGCTTGAAGGCGAAGCCCTGCCGGCCTTTACCCGGTTGGTGTTGGGGATCAGTAATACGATCAAGGATAACTTGATCGGCACGGTCATCGTCATTTTCTGTGTCGTTGTAGCCTTCAAACTTTTTGCCATCACCAAGTTCGGGCGGCGCGTCGTGGACAAGGTGAAGATGAAAATCCCCGGTCTGGGCCCGGTGGTATCCAAGGTGGCGATCGCCCGCTTCACCCGTACTCTGGGGACCTTGGTGAGCAGCGGTGTGCCGATCTTGCAGGCCTTGACCATTGTGCGTGAGACCTCTGGCAACGTCATCGTGGCCGATGCGGTGAACGCCATTCATGAAAGCGTGAAAGAGGGTGAGACCATCACCCAGCCGCTGGAAGCCAGCGGTGTGTTTCCGCCAATCGTGATCAGTATGGTGGACGTCGGTGAGCAGACCGGTGCCTTGCCGGAAATGTTGATGAAGATTGCCGATAACTACGACGAAGAGGTGGATAACGCGGTGTCCGCGATGACCTCCTTGCTGGAGCCGATCATGATCGTGTGTCTGGCTGTTATCGTCGGTAGTATCGTTATCGCGTTGTTCATGCCGCTCATCGTGCTCATGGACAAGGTCGGCGATACGGGTGGTGGCAAATAAAGCCGCCGGAATCACCGGAAATATTCATCTCAAAAGTTTTCAAAAAACTTTGACAAAGGGCCGGACGCTCTCTAGCGTTCCGGCCTCTGGTTTGGGGTCGTAGCTCAGTTGGTAGAGCACCACAATGGCATTGTGGGGGTCAGGAGTTCGAATCTCCTCGGCTCCACCAAACTTTTCTTCAGGTTGTCCTCCGAAGTTAGCCGCTCGATAGGACAACCTTCTTTTTTATGCAAAAGCCCGCTGGAATCAAATTCCAGCGGGCTTTTTGCTGTCCTCGCAGTGAAGATGTTGCCTGTGGGCTACGCCTTCCCAGCCTTGGCCACTTTCTTGTGGTAGGGAGAGGAAAGATTGAAATAGATGCCACACAAGGGGCGCTCATCATCCGTTTGGCTGAGAATGATGGTCACTTGCTTGTCTAGGGCGATACCGTGGCGCAGGCCGGGAGCGCGGTTCACGTAAGCTTTGACCGCCTTTTCCATCAAGGACTTGAGAGACGCCTCGCAGTCCTCCGGCGTCTTGTCGATGCAGATGATGTACTTGTCGAAATTGCGCAAGGCTTCTGCAATCTCTTTCTTAAATGTCTCTACCGTCAAATCCATGACCAAGTAATACGCGGGCTTTGCTGGAATTCAATGACTGAACCGGAGAATCCGTAATATCCGTCAGTCTTGGGAGGAAGCCCGTTTGGCATAGGTGCGTTCTCCGAAGATGGCCGTGCCGACTCGCACCAGCGTGGAACCTTCTTCGATGGCCACCTCGAAATCGTCGCTCATGCCCATGCTCAAGATGGGCAGGGGAACGCCCAGTTTCTCCTCACACCGCTCTCTCAATTCCCGCAACTTACGGAAGAACGGGCGGACTCGTTCCACATCCTGACTCCAGGGGGCGATGGTCATGAGACCGTGAAGTTCCAGCCGGTTCAAGGCGTTGAGAGCGTCTAATTCTGCCAATACCGATTCTGGTCCGTAGCCGAACTTGCTGGATTCCCCGGCGACATTCACTTCCAGCAGGATGGGAAGCGTTTTCGCCATCTGCTCAGCGCGTTTGTTCAATTCCTGCGCGAGGCTCAGACTGTCCACACTCTGGATCAGCTCAAAGAGGTGTACGGCGTCCTTGGCTTTGTTGCTCTGCAAGTGACCGATCATCTGCCAATGCAGATTCCCCGGGCACTGCGGGATTTTGACTTTTGCTTCCTGCACCTTGCTTTCACCAAACAGGCGGATGCCCGTTTCAGCGACCGCAGTGATGGCCTCGGGCGGATGCCCCTTGCTCACGGCCATAAGTTGTACGGAGTTGGGATCGCGGCCTGCACGGTCGCAGGCGGCGTTGAGACGTTGCTGTATGGCTTCTACATTCGCGGCCAAATCCATACCGTGAATTAAGCATCAATATACCCGCCCGCCAAAGGACATTTTGCGATTTGCCTGCGGACCGTTTCCGGGTTCAATTCCCGCATGGCGAAAAACTACTGGCTGGCGAAATCAGAGCCCGATGCTTACTCGTGGGATGATCTGGTGAAGGATGGCAAGACCGCTTGGACGGGCGTACGCAATTTTCAGGCACGCAACAATCTGCGCGCGATGAAGAAGGGTGAGTTCGTTCTCTTCTATCACAGCGTGAGCGATAAACAGGTAGTGGGCATCGCCAAAGTGGACAAGGAGTTCTACCCCGATCCGACGGCTGAGGAAGGCGATTGGTCCGTGGTGGATCTGGTGCCGCACAAGCCGTTAAAGACGTTCGTGACCCTGGAGCAGATCAAGGCGGATGCGCTCCTCAAAGACATGCCGCTCGTGCGCCAGTCGCGACTCTCCGTCACGCCTTTGACCGGGGCCCAATTCCAGCGCTTGTTGGAACTGGCGGGGACGAAGGCATGAAGATCGGAGCAGGCTCCAGCCGTCGCCATTGATGGAAGTGGCGGATGAATTTCTTCACGAAACTTCCCGCGTAGCCGCCAAAGCATAGATCCGCCTGGCGCTGGATATCCAGGCGCAGCGCGCGGTTTTGCCGCAGCAGGGCGGTGACCAGTTTATCCCGCAGATCGGGATGGGCAGTTTTGATGGTCTGCAGCCACTCCCTGGCGATGACAAGGTCGTGGTCTTTGCCCAGCAGATCCTGGAGTTTTTTGAGTTTACGGTGCAGCCGTGCGAGGCGGGCCGGCCAGACGGGTTCCAGCATCGCGATCTGAAAGAGGAGATATTTCGTCTGCTTGCGCCGCTCATGGAAAGATTCGTCCGTGTCGGAAGTCTGGATATGTTTCAAGGAATGGCGGACTTGCCGGTAAGATTCCACCAGCCCGTCTTCAATGCCCCGCCAGGGTTTTGGCTTCAGCGGTTGGCTGGCCAGTTGTTCCTCAAGAGCCCTGATGCAGGCTACGGCGTGAAGCATATTTGCCTGCGGCGGCATTTGGGCGGCGGCGGGGCTGGATTTTAAGCTCCCGGCAAGGATCTGCGCCAGAAAGGGCCGGTATTTTTTTTTGGTTTTGCCCAAGGCTTTCTTCAATGTATTACGGATCACGGTTTCGTCGCGCCAAGCCGAGAGTGCCTTCGCGGCCTTTCGCATACGGGCATTCTCCCGCTGATGAAAACGGGCGCCCGTGGCCCGGCAAGAGAGTTTTAACAAGGCCCGCAGAAGTTTCAGCGCCAGCCGGACCTGATGCACGGCCTCAGCGGGGCGCTTGGTCTCGACCGCCCATTTTTCCGCTTCCAGTCTTTGCAGGCCGGTGAGGCGCACAAGAGCAGTCGTTAAATCCTCATCCGGTCGGAACTGACATTCAGTGCTCTTCATGGCACGGGCTTGTTTCCAAGCGCGCTCACTTGGATGACCTCTGGAGTCTCAAACAAAGGCGGCAGGAAGACTCACCAGATTTTGGCTTAGGCAAGCCTTGTCTGGCAGGGGGCCGGGCCGAATAGACTTACTTTAAAGTCTGCTTCAACCAGTCGATCATCTCCTGCTGGTAGTTGGAGCCCAACTTCTGCCAACCGCCCATGCCGTGGATGCCGTTCTCGATGGTGATGAAATCACAAGTGTTGCCGAGCGCTTTCATCTGCTTTTGGAACCGGACGGATTGTTCATAGGGAACCTGTTCATCCTTGGTGCCATGTATCAGCAGGTATGGGGGCATGCCTTTGTGAAGATAAGTGGTCGCCGATGCCATCTTGAGCACCCTGCGCGCTTCATCATTCAGTTCTTTTAAGCCGAGGAGAGCTTCCATCGAATTGCCGAGGGCATTGCGTTTCTCAACCTGAAAGACGAGGTCATGTGGAGCGTAGTAAGGTACGACTGCTGCCACCGACGTATCACCTTTGGCCTTGGCCCCGACATACGAAACGATATGACCACCTGCGGATTCGCCGATGATAGCGATGCGTTTTGGGTCTACCTTGTATTCCTTGGCGTGTTTCTTCACCCAGCGGATGGCGGCTTCTGTGTCCTCGATACAGGCGGGGAATCTGTTCGTCGGTGCCAGCCGGTAATTGATGGTGAACCAGGTAAACCCCGCTTGGCTAAGCGGTTCAAAGAGCGGTTTGATGAAACTCGTCTTAGTGCCTTTGGTGAAACCGCCACCGTGAACGAGGATGCACGTGGGGAAGGGGCCATCGCCATCTGGTACGAAGGCGTCGAGTGTCAGGCTTTCATTGCCGACCTTGGCGAATTCGATGTCGGTCTTGAGCTCCGCGAATGCAGTTGAGCAAAGCAGCAGCAGACAAAGGAGGTAGCGCATGAGCCGAAGCTAGGGCAGCGGCAAATGACTGGCAATACTCCCGTAGCTGGGTTTCCACATGGGGTGGTTACCTGAGATTGCTTTGCTGTTGCATTCCTGAGTTGAGGCGTTACCAATGCCGCCCATGAAGTTTGTGGTGGAACATATCGGAATGCCGTCCCAAGCACCCACGACCTTGATGGAATGGTATGTGCGCGTGCTGGATGGCGAGATCGTTTGGCAGGACGCCGCGGTGCCGTTGTATTTTGTGAAGCTGGCTGGCGGCGTGGTGTTGGAGATTGGGCCGTGCAAACGCGTGGTGGCCGATGTAGGCGACAACTCGGTGGCAGGCATCCGTCACTTCGCCCTACAGGTGGAATCCATTGAGGTGGCGAAAAAGGAACTGGAAGCGCGCGGTGTGGTCTTCGAAGAACCAGTGAAGCCTGCTGGCGGCGGAGGCAGTGTGTTATTTTTCAAGGATGTGGAGGGGAATCTTTTGCACTTCGTGGAACGCCCGGCCGATTCTGTTTTTAAGAAAAAGTAACCACAGATTAACATCTGTTGGCTCAGATTCGTGATAGGAGTTAGAATGTTTTCAGGGTGTTTCAGGTATCTGTGTTAATCTGTGGCCATCTGTGGTTAAGAGAAATAGTTGTATGTTAAAGCCTTTTTCAGCGGTGATTTTTGATATGGACGGCGTGATCGTGGACAGTGAGCCACGGCACGAGAAAGCATTCCTGGAGATTTTTGACGAGCTTGGTTTCGGCCAGACGCACGGCATCCATTTTCCTGACTATATCGGGCGCTCGGACAAGGCGGTGTGGGTGGACTTTATTGCCGAACACAAGCCGTCGTTTTCCTACGAGGATCTGACAGCGATGAAGCAGAACCGGTTCATCGAAATTTTGCGTAAGGAACAGCCTATCTTTGATGGCTTGCCGGAGTTGGTCAGCAAAGTGACTGCAAAGTATCCGGCGG
>CAZRGY010000006.1:0-26363 GCA_964599715.1 uncultured Verrucomicrobiota bacterium
CAAATCACGCGGTGCACTGGAGAAGACGCTCACAGAAAACAAGAGCAAGGATATCCTCTCGTCCTCACGCGAATTCCAGAAGAGCATCGACAACACGATGCAGCAGTTCAGCGGATTTGAGCAGGAACTGGCCCGCAATGCGGTGAAGGCGCGCGAGTATCTGGCACAGTTCGCCAAGAGCCCGCTCGACAAGCTGGACCGGGCCCGCAAAGCCGCCGAGCAAGTGGCGCAGGACGAGAAGAAGGTCGAGGAACTCAAGGCCAAGAACAAATCGGCCGAGAAAGAAACTGCCAAGCTGGCCGAGAACAAAGAGAAGCTGGAACGTGAGTGGAAAGCAGCCACAGAACAGCTCAAAGACCGCGCCAAGTGGGAGGAATTGCGCAAGGATGCGGATGCACAATTCGTTGCTGACGCCTCCAAGACTTCCCAAGCATTGAGCGCGTTGCGGGCCGCCAATAACAGCGAAACGAAAGCGCAACAGACCGCGACGAATCTCAAACAGATCCAAGAGGCGTATCAGAAGCTGGAAGGTGCCCACACCTTGAGCGAGCTGAATCAAAGCGCCCGGCAGATGGCGAATCAGGAACGCTACGAGAACAAGGAACTGGAAGCGGCCACGCAACGTCCGAAAGATTGGGAGTGGTTGAAACAAAAACTGCAAGACGCACCCAAAGACCTGGAAAAAGCGCAACTCTCAGAAGCAACGCGTCAAGCAGCGGCCAAAGCGACCAACACGCCACAGACGCAAGAGATCCAGAAAGAGATGAGCCAGCGCCAGTCCCCGGATCGACCGGCCAACTCGCTGGAGAATGAATTTGAAAAACTGGCGAGCAACATTAAGCAAGCCCAAGACGCCGCGCAATCTGAGGTGATTGAGGCCCGGCAGCAGATCGCCGCCTCGGCGCCGAAGTTGAGCGAGATGATGGCCGGTTTGGCGGAGGAAGCCCAGAAGCTGCAAGCACAGACCGCCCAAGCCGCGGAGAAAGGCGCCCAGAATTCCATAGAGATGCAGGACGTCACGCGGAAGCAACTGGCCGACCAGAAAGACCTGACCGAACAGGTAAAAGATTTGCAGGATGCCATCCGTCGCGATGCGAACGCGCAGGACATCACTTCGAAAGAAGGGCGTGAGCGTTCACGGGATGCGGATGATGCCGCGGCGATGTTGCGGGAGCCGCCACCGAAAGCGGAGTCTGCCCTGCGCGAGGCCATGATGGCCCGCAATGCCGACGAACAAAAGACCGCGATGCAGTCCGCTGCCCAACAACAGGAAGCCTTGAGCAAGGCCTTGAAGCAGTTGGCGGAGCATTATGAGAACGCCGAGATGGGCAAGGCGGAGTTGAGCCGCGCGGAACTGCGCAAAAACGAGGAAGACCTGGGCATCAAGGGCGCACTGGATTCGCAGTATGAAAAAGCGGAGCAACTGGCGCAGATGCAGCAGAAGTCGCCGGAAGAGCTGATCCGCGAACTGGAAAAGGAATTGCAGACAAACGAGCCGATGCGCAAGGAGCTCGACAAGCTGGCGGACAATTCGCTGGAGAATGCGAAGGCCAGTCTGCAAAAGGCCGCTGAAACTGAAAGCGAGCTGGCGAAATCACTGGAGAATGTGACCAAGGCGAATGAGCAGCGCGGCACCTTGAACGAGCAGATGAAGAAGCTCGCGCAGGAAGCCAGCCAGCTCAGCAAGCAAGAGGTGCCGGGCATCCGCATGGATGCCGCGAATGCCAAGGCCGACCTGGGCAAGGAACTGGACCGCTCCGCCCAGGCATTGCAGCAGGCCGCCAACAATGCGCCCAAGGATTTGAGCAAGGTCACCCCGCAACAAGCCCAGCAGGCGCAGGAAATGGTGAAGCCGCTGCAAGAGGCGGCGAATGATTTGCGGACCGCGGCGAACAAGGCGGATCAAACGCTCAAGAACACCTCCCCCACTGACTCAAAGGCGACTTCCGCGCAAGCCGCCAAGAGCAAATCAGAGACTGCGGCGAACAAGGCACAGCAGTTGGCCGCCCAGGCCCAGAAGCTGGCGGAGACTTTGAATACATTGGCCAATGCGAACTCGGGCGAATTGACCAAGACCGCCGAGGCCCAGAAACCGCTGGCGAATGATTTGACGATGGCCGGTGCGGACATCGCCCGTTCGGGCCGGCACGAGGCGCGGCTGGGCACGCAGCAAGGTGAGGCTTTGCAGAAAGTCGGCAAACAGACGCAAGACCTCGGCGAGAAAGCCATCCCGAACACCGCCGAGCAAGTGGCCAAGGCAAGTTCGGCAAATGAGGCAAAACCGGCGATCGATACCGCAAAGCAAGCCGTGGAGAGCCAGATCGCTGCCTTGGACAGTGCGATGAAAAATGCCACCGCCCCGGCCCCGGCCCAAAAAGCCTCTGGCACGCCGGACCTTGCCACCGTGCTGCAAGAACTGGCACCAGCGGAATCGCAATGGAAGGCACGGACACTTGACCGTCTGGATCAGGCGATGAATTCACCGCAGCAAGCCGGACAACAAGGCCAGCAGGGACAACAACAGCAAGGGCAACAGGGGCAGCAGCAACAGAACGGCAAAGGCCAGGAAAGCCAATCGGCCCAAGAAGCTGCCCAGCAGGCCGCTCAACAGGCGATGGCCGATGCCGCCAAGGCCCAGCAGCAATCCATGGCACAGGCCCGCAATTCCGGCCAAACTCCCGGGCTGTCGCAAGATTCGGAATCACCCGGCGACGGCATGCAGGGAGCATTCAAGGCGGCGAAAGCGGGCGACGAAGGTTACCTGCCCGAAGTGGAAGCGTTGTGGACCGGTGAATGGGGCAAGTTGCCGCCGAAGATGGCGGAAGGTTTGCTGGAGGCGCGGCGCGAGAATCTCTCCGGCGAATACCGCACAATGGTGGAAACGTATTTCAAGGTGCTCGCCGAGCGTGCGCGACAGACACGATGAACAGGTGCCTTTCAATTTTGCTGGTGGTGGTCTGGCTTTGCACGCTCTCCCCTCTCCGGGCGCAGAATGCGGGCACGGACGATCCGGTAGATGCTTCGGTTAAGCGCGGGGTCGCGTATCTCGTCACCACCCAAAACGCGGAGGGCGCCTTTCTTGATCCCGAACGTGGCAATCAATACAGCAGCGTGATGAGTGCCTTGGCCATTCTCTCGATGGCCTCCGTGGGACATCAGCCAACCGATAAGACACCCGAAGGACTGTCCATGCGGAAGGGCATCGACTTTTTGCTGCGCGCCGATCGTCAACGGCAGGATGGTTACTTCGGCAACACCGACAGCTCGCGCATGTATGGTCACGGCATCATCTCGCTCGCCCTGTGCGAGATGCTGGGCATGGGCGTGGATGCGACGCAGGACCGGCTCTTGCGCGAACGTTGCCAGAAATCGATCGAGCTCATCTTGCGTTCGCAACGGGTGAAGAAACACAGCCCGCGTTTCGATGGCGGCTGGCGTTATACCCCGGAGTCAGGCGATGCCGATTTGTCGGTGACCATCTGGCAGTTGCTCTCGTTGCGTTCAGCCAAGAACGCTGGACTCGCGGTGCCGAAAGAGGCGATCGATTCCGCCGTGGAATATCTGAAGCAGAGTTACAAATCGGATCGTGACGCGAACGGCGCACCGAAGGATATGAAGAGCGGGTTCGCGTATCAGCCGGGTGGGAGTCCGGAATTCGCGACGACGGCTGCGGGTTTGCTGGCCTTGCAGGTGTGTGGCGAATACAATGCACCGGAAGTCATCGGGGCTTCGGACTGGTTGCTTGACATGACGGAGGGCGGCGGCCCGCGCAAGCATCGCATCCAATACAGCCAGCGGTGGTTTTTTTACGGGCTCTACTACTTCTCCCAAGGCATGCAGAAACGCGGCGGTGTCTATGCGAATGAGGCGAAAGCTATCGTGGAAAAGATGCTTATCACCAACCAACTCCCGGATGGCTCATGGGTCAGCGGTGATGGCCAGGAACGCAATGCGGGCAAAGTTTACAGCACCTCCCTCGCCATCCTGTGCTTCGCAGTGAAGTATCACTACCTGCCGATCTACCAGAACTAGCGCATTTCTATCTGCGGCGGATCGTAGCGCAAATCGATGAGATCCAATGTCTGACGCCCTTGCTTTTCACTTAACGGGTCCAGTGTATTTGGGCGAGGCGCATTCTTGATTTGATATAGTATGCTCTTGCTTGGAGCGGTTTTACCTTCGTCGATCCGCCATTGAACCCTGAAGCCTTGTTGATCCATCTGCTCCAACACTTCCTTGGGAAAATAGCTCAAAAAATCGTCATCAGATGATTTTGCCGCAGCCTCTCTTGCTGCCGGATTGGTATTCCATGCGGCGACGTAGTCTCTGAGGACAAATGCATCCGCACTTTGCTGTAGCGAATGCGAGGTAGAATCCTTTAAAGAATACCCGACCAAAATACCCACGGCCAGTCCGATACCGAGCATAAATATTGAAGTCTTAGTTTTCATAGGTAATACCTGCTTGTGCTACAGAAAACCAATACGCCTCCAATCCGATAAAGTCTAGGGAGGTTTTTGATGTCGTGGTGAAAAAGAAAGAGGACGACCTATGTGGTCGTCCCCTTCCCTAAACAAATATCTCTGCTGATTACTGGAACTTCGAGACCAGGAACTTCTCCAGCTTGATCGAGTCCGCGGCGAACTGGCGAATGCCCTCGGCCAGCTTCTCCGTGGCCATCGCATCCTCGTTATGCATCCAGCGGAAGGCCTTCTCATCCAGCGTGATCTTCTCCAGATCGCTGGCGTTGGCGGCTTCCACCGTCAGCTTGCGGGAGACGGCACCGTTCGTCTTGTGCATCTCTTCCAGCAAGGCCGGGCTGATGGTCAGCAAGTCACATCCGGCGAGCTCAAGTATCTCGCCCACATTCCGGAAGCTCGCCCCCATCACTTCCGTGGCGTAGCCGTACTTCTTGTAATAATTGTAGATCTTCGTCACCGACACCACGCCTGGATCTTCCACGGCCGAGTAGCTGTCCTTGCCGGAGTTCTTCTTGTGCCAGTCCAGGATGCGACCGACGAACGGCGAGATGAGCTGCACCCCCGCCTCGGCACAAGCCACCGCCTGGGCGAAGGAGAAGAGCAACGTGAGATTGCAGTTGATGCCCGACTTCTTGAGCTCAGCCGCCGCCTGCACACCTTCCCAAGTGGAGGCGAGCTTGATGAGGATGCGCTCCTTGTCGATGCCCGCCTTGGTGTAACGCTCGATGAGCGAGTGCGCCTTGGCCACCGAAGCCGCCGTGTCAAAGCTCAGCCGCGCATCCACCTCCGTAGAGACGCGGTGCGGTACGATTTTCAGGATCTCCAAGCCGAACGCCACCGCCAGCTTGTCCATCACCAGATCTACATCCAAGTTCGTGGCGGAAGACTCCTGCTTGGCCTCGGCGATGACCCGCTTCACGAGGTCTTGATATTCATCCATCTGCGCCGCCTTCAGGATCAGGCTCGGATTAGTCGTCGCGTCGCGCGGTTGATACTTGCGGATGCTGGCAAAGTCGCCGGTGTCAGCCACGATGAGGCTGAACTGTTTCATCTGGGAAAGGAGATCACTCATAGATTTCAAACGTTAGGGAAACAAGAGTCCTCCACTCCTCTGGCAATGCAAGTCCGTTATGGAAAATCTCTGTCACAAATCCTGCATCAAATGGGTGAAAGGGATTCATAGAACCAAGTTATCTTAAAATTGACCTATTATTAGACAATTCAAACCGAATTAGATTCATAAAATAGAGCCATAATAGGGCCTTAAGTCATTTTATAGAGCCTTAGGAATTAGGACCGAAAAAACAAAATTAGATGTGTAAATATGCTTTAATCAACAACTTGTGAAAAGCATAGTTGTAGATGAAGTAGTAAAACCATCCAGACTTTTCGATGGTGACAAACAAGTGATGCACCGGACTCCTACATACAGTCCAATTACAGGACGAAAAGCAAACATCTTGCAGATGTTCATGCTGGTGTCTCTGCTTCTGCTCATTGCTCCGGCCCCGGCAAAAGCCTTGGTCTTGGATTGGAGCAGTGTGACTTGGTCGGCTGGTTCACTCACCGGTTCATTCGATATCGATCCGGATAATCCGGGAAACGACGTCACCGTCACCATCACGGGTAGCACTGGCCAGTTCTTCAACTCGACTTATCCCAAAATCACCAGCGACTTCACGGGCGGCCTCGGCTCAGGCACTGACCAGCTAGATCTTTATGTAGATTACAGCAACACCTCACAGTCCATCACCGTGACGGTCTCTTTCAATTACGCGGCTGGAGTCAGTGATGTGAATTTCATTCTGTTTGATGTGGATACCGGTGCCGTGACTGGCAAGGGAAAAAATCCTGAACGCGCCTTTGTGGACCAGATCACCGGTATTACGGCTGTGGCCACCAATAACACATTGGTGGTGGCTCCGACTATCACCGTCGCCAACTCCACTTACACGCAAACCTCCGGCAGCGGCACAAACCAGATTATCACCGGCCAGGACGTGGCAAATGACTTTAGTGGCCAAGGCTCAGTAACCATCGATTTCGGCACGAACACGATCAGCAGTTTCAGTTTCACCTACGGTGAAGGCCCGGGTAGCGAAAAAGACCCTTTCGCCCAAGGTATCGGCCTTTACGACGTCAATTACAAACCCAAGGTGCCGGAGTACCATCCTGGTTTGCTGAGTGCCCTGATGTGTCTTTTAATAGTGGCCACCCAAATTCCAAAACTGATCAGCCGCGGAACTTGATCCGATATTAACCATAACTTTTTTAACCAACACATACGAAACGAAATGAAACACCTGACACCACTACTCGCGCGCTCTTGGGCGCTCTTGCTGTTGGCAGCAGGCTTGTTGCTCTCGCAGCGCGCCGAAGCCCAAGTCCTCCTGTCCTCCACCCCATTGATTGCCGGCCAGCATTACGTGGCCGGAAATATCTTGGTCTATGCTGATGCCGACAACGTCTACGTCCGCTACACCCTCAACGATGGCTGGACTCTGAAGGAAACCCATCTGGCCGTGGAAGCGGATCTGGCCAGCATCCCCCAGACGGGCAGTGGAAACGTCAAAATCGGCCGTTTTGATTATGGCGAGGCCTTTGCCGGGCTGGCCCAAGTGGCACTCTACTCCATCCCCCGCTCGGAGCTCGGCACGCTCAACCTCTACATCGCCACCCACGCCGTGGTGGAAGGTGACGGCGTTGGTCGCCAAACCGCTTGGTCTGGCCCTTACGAATTCGCTGGCAAGAACTGGGCGACCTACATCTACGTGAATGGCGATGGCGACGGGGACGGCCCTCCCCCGAATCGCTAAGCGATTACTCACCAAAGACTCATGCTTCAAAAAAGGCAGCCCACTTGGGCTGCTTTTTTATTTACCATATTCTCATCTTATCCCAAAAACCTCAAAATAGGACTACAGAGCACTACTTAATAAAGCTTAAAGGCTCTATTTTGATTGCTTAACCAGCAAAATCATTCTATTTTAATGCAGCGGTCAGCAGAAGTGGATCTGCATGAAAACTATCATTCCAAAACTACTGCTCTGCCTGTTCTTCATGGCGGGAAGCGTAGTGCTACCAAATACGGCACGCGCCATCGTGCTGGACTGGAATGATGTTTCTTGGACCTCGGGCTCACTTTCAACTTCTTACGACATAGACGCCAGCAATCCCGGCAATGACATCACTATCTCTATAACCGGCAGCACTTCACGGTTCATTAGCGACCGCCCAGAGATAACCACTGACTTTACAGGTGGCTTTGGTGCCAGCCCATCTCCTGACAACTTGGAACTATGGGTGGATTATTCCAACCGGAACCAATCGGTCACGGTTACCGTCACGTTCAGTGCCGGCTATGTTGGTGGCGTGAACGACGTGAATTTCCTGCTATTCGACGTCGATACCGGGAGTGGCGGCGGAACCAAGACCTTCATCGATCAGATACGCGATATCTATGCCGTGAGTGCCGAAGGCGGGTTCATAGCGCCTACCATCACCACGTCTGCCAACAACTCCGTATCCGGTTCCGGTATCAATCAAGTGGTTAGCGGCACGGACGAGAATAGCAACAACTCAGGCAGTGGAAACGTCGGCATCAGTTTCGGGACCAACTATATCACCAGCTTCACCTTCGAATACGGCAATCCCTCCTCTGGGGTACAGAAAAACCCTGATTCCCAAAGCATCGGTCTCTACGACATCAACTTTAAGCCGAAAGTCCCCGAGGTTCATCCCGGACTATTCGCCGCCTTGGTCAGTGCATTTCCCTTTCTCGGTGGATTCCTGCGGCGCTGCATGACTGCTGGCAAGTAAGTGGTTGGTTGAAGCCGTAAGTTTTTCATTTTTTCTCGCGCAGGTTTTGTCAAAACTGCTGCATGCCTTCCATTTCACGATTGCCAGTCCTCGTTTTGAGTTGCTGGCTTGGCTTGGGCAGCGCTCTCCGGGCTGCTGAAGTCCCCCTCATGCAGGCCATCCCCCTGCCCTACGACCAAGTGTCTTTCCAGCGCGATGGTCAGGAGATTGCCCGTTATCACTTTGGCGGAAATTTGCGCCGCCCGTTTGTCTACCCGCTCATCGGGCCCTCGGGTCGTTCGCTGACCCGCATGGGGCACCCACATGACCCCGTGGGTCACAGCCACCACAACTCAGCTTGGATCACCCATCACGATGTGAACGGCCAGTCCTTCTGGAGCGATAAAGGCAGCCAGATCGTCCATCAACGAGTAGAGAAGTTGGAAGACAGTGATGCGATGGCAGCGGTCACCGTCATCAATCATTGGGTCGGCACCAACAACCAAGTCCTGCTCATCGAGACTCGTCGCACTGCTGTGGTTCCCCTGCCCAAAAAAGAATGGCTGCTCCTGCTCGATCTCCGGCTCGAGGCCAAGAGTAAGGACGTCGTCTTGGGGAAAACTCCCTTCGGGCCCATCGGCGTGCGTATGGCCAAGACTATCGGGGTAAATGATGGCGGTGGCGTCATCCGGAACTCCACCGGGGGCGTAAATGAAAAAGAAGTCTTTTGGAAACCGGCCAAGTGGGTGGATTACTCCGGCTCCATCACTTCCAAGGCCGAGGAAGGCATCACCCTGATGGATCACCCCGGCAATCCCAGCCATCCCACCTTCTTCCATGTCCGCAATGACGGCTGGATGGGAGCGTCATTGACCTACAGCAACGCTCTCACCATCCCGGTTGGCAAACCCTTGAGCCTGCGCTACGGCCTCTATGTGCACGACGGCGTACCTTCCTTGAAAAAGCTGGAGGAGCGTTGGATGGAGTTCTCCCTGATGCCGCTGCCCGATTTGGAACCCAAGAAGAAAAAGTGAACTCTTCGACCGCATCGGCCTATTGGTTTCTGATCGCAAAGTGATGACCCAAACCGTCATCCTGCCCAAGCATGAGGCTTAAGGAAATTCTCGCCGGGTTGAGCTGCCATCGACGTGCCCATCGTCTCGTCATGGATCACAAGCTCTGGCGTCTCATGCTGATACCCGGGATGCTGAGCATCTTTTACTTTCCAGCAATCATCTGGGGCACGCTCTACGGCGTGCGGCCGGTCACTCGCTATCTGCACGCCCACTGGGTGCCCGAATTTCTGCAATCCACTCTGACCTTGGCTTTGCTGGGTGTCGTCATCTGGGTGCTGAGCATCTATGTCGGCTTTCTGCTCTTCCGCAATGTCATCATGATTCTCTGCTCCCCTTTGCTTTCATACATCTCGGAAACGGTCGAGAAAGTCTCCGGCGGCATCGAACCTCCCAAGTTCACCTGGCAAGGTGTGGGGCGCGAAATCCTTCGCGCAACATGCTTGAGTCTGCTGGCGCTGCTCATCTCCGCCTTTGCTTTCGCCCTTTGCTTCCTGATCGGACTGATCCCCTTTGTCGGCGCGGTGATTGCCTTCACACTGATGACCGTCATCCAATCTTATCTCGCCGGAATCGGTTTTACTGACCCGGTCTTGGAACGCAGGCGTTACACCATCCCCGCCACCTTGAAGTTTGCCCGCCAGCATCGTCCGCGGTTGATGGGGGTCGGCGTGGGTTTTCTCCTTTTGATGGCAGTGCCCCTTGTGGGTTGGTTTGTCGCGCCCAGCTACGGCATCATTGCGGGAACTCTGGCCGGGCTGGATCTGTTAAAGGAAGAGACCAATCCGCCGACCTTGCGGTAAGCTCAGACCAGATCGCCATCACTCCGGCGATCAAATGCTCTTTCGTAGAGATCACGGAAATTAGCTGCCGTCAGCGGGCGCGGATTGAAATTCACTGTCCACTGTTTCACCGCTTCATCGGCCATGACTGGCAGATCATCCGCGCTCACTCCACACTCACCCAAAGTCCGCGGCATCTTCGCGATATTCAGTAACGAGTCCAGGCGGGCGATGAGCCCTTCCAAGGCGGATGTCGCACCGTCCTTGAGTTTGGCGATCTCCGCACTGGAGGCGAGTTCCGCATAGCCTTGCAAAGCTTCCGGGTCCTCTGAGTTGAAACGCACTACCTGCGGTAACATCATGCCCACCGCCTGGCCGTGCACGATGTTGAAATGCGCCGTCAGCGGATTCGCCGCCGAATGCGCTGCACCTAACATGCTGTTCTCGATGGCCGTACCCGCATATGCCGCCCCCAGCAACATACGCCCACGGGCTTCCACGTCATCCGGATGGGAGAGCACCCTCGGCAGACTCGGCACCAGCAGCCGGAAGGCTGCGTAGGAATACATCAAGGAAAGTGGATTGCGCTTCTTGGAAACCGCCGTCTCGACTGCGTGCGCGATGGCATCTATGCCCGTGAATGCTGTGACGCGTTGCGGCATGGAGACCGTCAATGCGGGGTCCAGAATGGCCACCTTGGCAGCCGCCTTGGGGTCCAGACAGGCCATCTTGTTATGCGTCTCCTCGTCGGCGATAAGTGCCGCGCACTGGCACTCACTGCCAGTACCCGCTGTGGTCGGTATGGCGATGAGCGGCAACATGGGCTTCATGGCTTTGCCCACGCCCCAGTAATCTTTCATCTCGCCACCATTGGTGAGAAGGAAATTGGTCCCCTTGGCGGTGTCCATGGAACTGCCACCACCCAAACCCACGATGAGGTCGATTTTCGCCTCCCGCGCCACCGCGAGACAGTCATTGACGTCTTTGGTGGTGGGGTTTTCGTGGACCTTGTCGAAGAGGGTGACGGCCTCAGCGTGCTTGCTGAGGTTTTCCAAGACACGCTGAGCGTGACCCGCTTTCGCAATGCCGACATCGGTGACAAGCAGGATTCGCTTGCCGCCCAGTTCCGCCGCCAGTTCGCCCACGCGATCCACGGTGCCCACGCCATAGACGAGGCGCGTGCGGGGTTGATAATCAAAGGCGGCGTGGCTCGTCATCTTGTTTTCAAGTTTACGAATCTCTGACGCCTCACCAAGTCTACTCGTTCAAGTTTTTACCACGCTTTGTCGATCGAGCGACGGCGCCAGAGGAACTCGAACATATTGCCCTCGTGCGGCTGGTCCCAAGAGATGGCCATCGTGGAGACCGGACCGATGTTCAAGCGCTCGATCTCGGGGAACGCCATGATCTCATCGATGAACGCCTGATCCTTCGTGATGGCACTGACCGCGAGGCTGTAACCGATCTGGTGGAGCATATCCTTCTGCGGCACTTGCACCACGCTGGCATAAGGGCAGAGAAATTCTTTGTTGGCGAGCGGATGAGCAAACGAATCGCAATGCACGATGGTCGGCCGCATATACGTGCCGCCCTCGAAGACCACCTTGCGTGAGCCGTCGCGATACTTGGCCGTGGCATCCACCGCACCGGGCGTCTTCAGACCGTCCTCGATCTGCGCGTCGATGAAATCGGCCATCTTCACATTGGCAAACCCGGAAAGCCGGGCGTTTTCATCATCTGGCTTCGTCGGCTTCACCGGCCCCAGCTTCTGGGCAATGGCATCCGCGATCTCCGCCGCATACTTCGGCACGACAATCGCCGAGGCATTGATGCAGGAACGCCCGCCATTATCCGAGATGGCACCCGCCATCACATCGATGTAATCGCGCCAGTTCTCGATACAATCCTCACCGACGATGATCTTGCTCCAGCCCGGCCCGTGTAACTGGATGGCCGGGTTGTTCGCATACTGTGCCGTGGTGTTCTTATCACCGAAGATAAGCGCGCGGCCGCAGGTCTTAAGGATTTCCCCGGCACCCTCGTGATCAGTGGGATAGAAACCAAACGCCTCTGCCGGCACACCGGCTTGGATGAAAGCTTGGATCAAACGATACGGTGTCCAAGGCTCTTCTTTGCCCGGCTTGATGATGACCGGTGTCTTGAGCGCGATGGCCGGCAACCAGAGTGAATTCACCGCTGGTGAGTTGCTGGGCATCACCAAACCAAGTGCCGCTGAGGTCGGGAAGAAAGAGAGCTTCGTACCGAACTGCTCACCCGTGCCGGAATCGAGGATGCTCATGTCCAACCCGCGCGACAGACCGTTCAGGATCACGTCCAGATGCGTCAGCGCGTAATGGATCTTCGTCATATTGCGCTTCACCATCACGTGCGGCAGACCGCTGGTGAGGCTGAGCGTCTCGATGTATTGCTGCGGCGTCTGCGTGTGGCCCTTGTCACCGAACGGCAGCGTGCCGTTCAGGAAAAGATCGCCCGCTTTGGCGGAAAGCTCCATGAGTTGCTTCACCGTGAACTTCTTCAGGGCGGCCCGGCTTTCGCCGATCTTCCGGAAATCCTTGCGGATGATGCCTGCATTCACACTCGACACCGTGGCGATGACCTCGCCGGTGGAGTGGTTTTTGATCTCAAGCTTGTCCAGGCTCTCATAATTACGGCCCAGACGGATGACGGGAATATGGGGAACAGAACTCATGATTCTTTTTCTTCCGACGATTTGTCTTCCATCGCTTCGATGGTCAGTTGCAGGGAGCCGACCTCGGCCTCCACTGATTCGATCGCGCTGATAATTTTTTCGGTAGACCCGGGATACGGGGTACCCTCGTGCTCGAAGCCGCAGACCTCCAGCTTGATGTCATAGAGCAGTTCTTCGATCTGCTCCAGGCGGTCCAGCTTGGAGTCGATGCTCTCAAGCAGTTGCAGCATCCGGGCTGAGGAGTCGGCGTCCATAAGGCAAGGGCGCTTAGTAAACGCCCTCCACGATGTTCTTCTCCATCGCGCCGAACGGACGGACTTCCGCCACACCATCCCAGGCATAGGGGAAGCGCGGTTCACGGCGGATAGCCTCATCACGCTCCAAGAAGCGCGGCATGAAAAATTCCTTGGTCAACGTGGTCAACTCCACCCGGCCCCATTCGCCGTAGCCCTTGGTGTCTTCCGTCTTGTTCGCATCCACGATGCGCAAGACAGCTCGCGGCTGTGGGGCGTAATAGGTCACAGAGAAATTATCTTCCGCCCGGATGGGCACACTCGCCGCCAAACCCATCAGCGTATTGCCATAGGTGGGATAGAAACCGATGCGGTTTTCGAGCACTTCCTCGACGATGAAACGCACGTACTGCGGTGCCATGGTCGTACCACCACAGAATACACCACGGATACCGGCATCCCACAGGTCAACTTTCTCCGCAAGGGCTTCGAGCAGCTTCGGCGTGGTGAAGAGACCGCTCACGCGGCGATGCTTCAAGATGGTCGCCGCCTGATCTACCACGTGATCCATGTACGCGCGCGCGACATCGAACTGCTTGTTCGAGATGAGCTTCTTCACGAAACGCGGATCGAGGTCGATGAAATAGCAACTGGAACCGCGCACGTTGGCGAGATGCTCGATGGCCAGGCGCAAACGGCGAGGACCGGTCGGGCCCATCATCAGCCAGTAATGATTGCGCGGGAAATGCTCGTCGGAAACCTTTTCGGAGAACTCGCTGTAATCGACCTTGTAGTCGTTCCAGCCTATGCGCTGCTTCGGCATGCCCGTGGTACCGCCCGTCTCAAAGATGTTGAACGGCTTGCCCTTGAAGGCCGCTGGCACCCAGACCTCGGGCTGCAGGTCACGCAACCACTCATCCTGGAAGTGCGGGAACTTCTTCATATCCTCGAAGGACTGGATCTCCTTGCGCGGATCGAAGTTCTTGGACGCCCACTCCAGCCAGAACGGGCAGCCCGTTTCCGGCGAGAAATGCCAGTTGATGATCTCTTTCAGGTGCGCGTTCAAGTTGTCCTGCGCCGCCTGTATCTCCGCCTGCGTGATGGTCTTTTCGCTCATACCCTGTATTTCAGTGATGTGCCTAAAATGTACTGCTTGTTTGATTAAGCAACCCGCTTCTTGAGAGAAGCGGGTTGTATCTGTGAATTTATCCGGATTGCTCTACGGTTTATTCCAGCTTCTTCTTCTGGTCCGGCACCGGTTGCGCCTTGGCCGTGTCTTCCAGTGCGAAGAGGTGCGTGTTGCTGGAGATGTAGAGCACGCCATTGGCGATGACCGGTGTGGAATAGACCGGTGCGCCGAGGTTGCACTCACTGAGCACCTTCTTCTCCTTCGTGGCCGTCAGCACCACCAGATCACCGTCTTCGTCACCGACATAGACCTTGCCATCCGCCACCATGGTGGAGCCCCACATGTGGGCTTTCATGTCGTGAGTCCAGTAGAGTTTGCCCGTCTCGGCATCCAGACAATGCACGAAACCTGAGAAATCACCCACGAACAGCAGGCCGGTCTCAGGATCGATGGAAACCGTCGAAATGCTGCGATGGATACCTTTGTAATCCCAGATAAGACCAGAAGTCGTGATGTCTCCGGTCTTGGTCGGATCCACGCAGACCAGACGGCCAACACCTTCGCCATGTTCCGGGTCCTGACCGATGGCGATGTAAACGCGGTTCTTGTAGAACACCGGGGTGGAATTGATCTCGCTCGGACCTTCCGCCATCGGATACTTCACCTTGCGATACTCCGGCAGGTTGGCATCAAATTTCCAAACCGTCTCCAGATAATCGATGTCATCCTTCTTGGTCGGCTTGGCATTCAAGGCATAAAGCCAGCCATCGCCACCACCGGCGAACAACAGATCCTTGCCATTCACCTTGCCAGTCGAGAGCGAAGTCCATTGACCGTGGAAAATGCGCGGTCCGATACCCGTCTCATCCTCACCGGCCAGTTGGCCCGTTTTCTTGTCCAAAGCGATAAAGCTTGGGGAAAGCGGTGACGGGATGTTCACGTGGGTCCAGTCTTGCCCGTTGGAGGTGCAGACATAAACCAGGTCACCGACGATGAGCGGCGAACTGTTGGAAGCGTTGTGCGGGAACACGCCCAACTCATCCATCATGTCATAGACCCAGACAATGTCCGCGTCCTTGGCCCCGATCTTGACCGGCGGTTTGCCTGTGTCCTTCGCCCCGTACTTGGCCTCATCTTTGAAGCCGTCATTGCCGTCAGCCATGCCGTTGATATCCAGACAGATCACTTCGCACCGGCTGGTGACAATATAGGCGTATTTACCCTCCACTTTGGCCGAAGAAAGGATGCCAAGGTTTTCCCAGTCATTCACCTTGCCGGACTTCAGCTTGGGCACCACCAGTTGCCAGAGCAGTTCGCCCGTCTTCTCGTCGAAGCACATCACCACGGAGCGGTCACCTTCATGCTGCGGGTCACGCGGGCTGTCGTTGTTAGTACCGACAATCACCTTTCCTTGGGAAATGGTGGCATTGCCGTAGCTCTGCGAGCCCAGCTTGGCCACCCACTTCACGTTCTTGGTGGTGGCCATGTCGATTTCTTCAGTGCCGGACTTGAATTTGCCGGGTTCGAACTTATCCGGCAGGTTTTTGGCCGGTGAATACATGTTCCGCTGGGAATTCCCACCCCATTGCGGCCAGTCTTGGGCGGAGGCAACCAGACTGCTTGCGGCCAGCATCGCCGCGGTGATCATCGCTGATTTCATATTTCTTTGGACGTTGGTTGAGGGTATCGGGTTCAATTCAATGCGTCACCCCTAGTTTTGGGTCACCACGATGTTGTCGATCCGTACCGGGATATCCTGCGGAGCAAAGCCGAAGAGACCGGGAGCGCCCTCGGTGTGGGCATGTTTATGCGGCACTTCGATGATCCAGCCATCCGGCTCCGGCTGGTCGCGCTGCCAGGCCTTGGCCCGCACCATCCCACTGCCGTCTGCCGCAACATCTACCCGCGTCTTGAGGCGGTACCAGACATTCGGCGTAACCTTGAAATTGGAAGGTTCTTCCGCTTTCGGTTGGCGCAAACGCTCATAATTGGAACTGACCTCCAGCTTCTGGTCGTTGCCCTTGAGCAAGATCAGGTAGCGCTGATGAACTACTCCCACCTCGGACATCTTGCGGCGGTTACCCTCCGTCATCACATCCACCTGCATGGTGTAGTTCTTCATATCCGCCGAGCCCATGAACACGGTACCGCGCTGGAACAATTTATTGTCGATGGTCTTGACCAGATCTTTACTGCCATCCTTCTCGCGCACTTCAAACTTGAACCGGGCCCCGATCCACGGGAGCGGCGGATAGGCAAACGGCGTCGGCGGCTCCACTTCATTGGCCGTCATCTCGGTTAGTTTGAAAGAATCGAAATCCTCTTTCATCGGCAAACCGGGCAAGACACGCCCACGCATATAGCCCTTGAGATTGCCCAAAGAAGCCTGATAAGCACCTGCCGATGGCGTCGTAGCGGCATCCGCCACCAATTTGCCCTGGGCATTGAAGGCACCGTTCATCTTCGCCTTAACCCGCGCCGTCGGCGGGATGTAAGACTCCCACTTCACTTTGGACGGATCGATGTTCTCCTGCACCACAAAACCATTCGCATCCAAGGAACGCACCCGGAAGGAAGCCGTATCACCCGGGTGCAAGAGCACTTCCGAAGGAATGACCTGCAACTGGGTGGCCGGACCGGGTTTCGGCCATTTCTCGGCCATGGCCGGCTTGGGCAGTCCCGGATTGTTACCAGCCTTGCCGAAGCAGTAGAGCTTGCGGGAGGTCTGGATGTAAACTTTGCCATTGTAAACGGTGGGCGAGCCAAAGCACCGGCCGTCCAAGGAAGCGTGCGTCACGATATCACCTTTTTCCGGCGTCGGTTTGATGACATAGAAAGCTCCTTTGGTCCCGGCTTCGCTGCCGCCTTCCGTCTTGGAAGCAGGGTCATCCAGCATCGGCACATACAGCTTGCCATCCGCATAGAGCGGGCAGGAGTTGCGCTGCTCGATACCGATCTTTACCGGCGGGTTCCACAAAATCTTGCCGGTCTTGATGTCCACGGCATGCAAGTCACCTTTTTCAGCAACCACATAAATAGTGTCACCCACTAGGATGGGCGAACTGGTCGAAGTGGAGATATCCAGACTCCACAACTCCACTTGCGAACGCTCGAACACCTTGGGACCCGCTGACAGATCAAGGCCCGCAACCGAAGGCGCTTTGAAAGCCACCATCTGTCCCGGCTCATAAGGTGTTCCATAAATACCGACCACCGTTCCATTCGGGTGCACGATCACAGTGGAGTTGATACCGGCCTTGCCCAAAGGCACGCGCCAGAGTGGCTCACCTGTGCGAGCGTTCAGGCAAACGACACTGCCATCACCCGTGGTAGCGTAGAGCACCCGCTTGCCGTCTTGAAAACCGAGATAAGGATAAGAGAAAGAACTATCCTTTGGACGGTCAGCCGGGGTCGAAGCCCAGACAAGGTCACCAGTACGCTTGTCAAAAGCATAGAATCGATCACCGATCGGACCGGTTGCGCCCCAATTCGCCGTGATGCCGCGTGTGATGACCAAATCACCATCCACCACCGGCGTCGCTGTACGGCCGTTCGGGAAGGTCAGGCGGCCATATTCTTCCAACATCGACTTTTTCCAGAGCAATTTACCATCCGCCGTAAAGGCCGCGAGGATGCCCTGCGTTCCCTGCATATAAACATTGCCCGTCTCCGCATCGACAGCCGGATTGGACGATGCGTAGCGCATGTAGATGATGTCGCTCAGGAAGTCACTGAACCGGTGCGACCAAAGCTCCTTGCCGGTCTCGGCATCGAAGCAGCCGATGCCTTCTTGCAAATCCGGACCATCCCCCATGTAGCCCATGATGTAGAGCTTGCCATTCGCGATGACCGGCGTCGAGGCACCGGGATACTCCACGGACCAGAGCGGGTTGGCGGGGTCGATTTTTTCCGGCAGCCCCTTTTCGAGTGAGGTGCCATTCTGGGCTGGTCCACGCCAGTCCAGCCAGCCAGTGACGGCGGCGGAAGCAGAATGAGCCGGTTGAAGCAGGGAAAGGGCTACAGCAAAAGTTCCAGTTAAGAACGCAACGTGACGTTTCATGGGCAGTTTGGCCGGTATTATAATTGGACGTCGTCGTGATGGAGGAAAACTTTTTTACGCCTGTGACAGCAATTTTCTTCCAAGAGTTAACGCACTATTCTACATCTCAACAGGTCATGCAACAAAAAATAATACCTATACGTATTATTTCCCTTGGCCAGTGAACTGACATGAAATCTGCTCCGTCCAAACTGAAAATCATGGAATCGGCACCTGTGGATGCCCCTGATCGTCGCCGTCTGCCTCCCCTGCTCCGCCGGGCCTGGTATGGCCTGAATCAGGCGTTTCGCCGCCGCATCGCCCATACGGGAGCGACCCCGGACCAGTTCACCGCCATGCGCAGCTTGCTGGAGGGCGATCCCAAAGGCATGAGCCAGTGTCAGCTCACCGAGTCCATGAGCAGTGATCCGAACACCATCGCTTCCCTGCTGGAGCGCATGGAAAAATCCGGCTGGGTAGAACGCAAGCGGCACGAGACCGACCGTCGCGCCTACCGCATCAAGCTGAAGCCAGCGGGCAAACGCAAATACGAGGAACTGCGAGAACTCGCCATAGATCTGCAGACGGATGTATTGTCAGCCCTGCCAACCGAGCGCCGTGAGGCATTTCTGGAAGAGCTAAGCCTCGTAGCCGAAGCCTGCCGGAATGCTGCCGAAGCAGCCTTGCCCCGCTCCCCTTAAGACACGAAAAACAATTTCCGCCTAGTTTCTTTGCTTCCTTTACCAAGTGGCAGGTATTAGATTGCACTCACCGCGGTTGGGACAGCGATGTAACGTCTGAGGACGCGGTGCTGGCTGAAAAAGAGGATTTTACTTATCTATTCATTTCGCCCGCACAAAAGGGGATGCAAAATTTTGATTGTTTGCAGGAGGGACGTAGTTGCAACCCGGCGACCATATTATGGGAGCCAAACTTAAGATATTAAATGTAGAGGACAACCCGCTGGATTCGGAATTGATTATCCGTGCCTTGGAACGGGGTAAACTGTCCGCAGAGATCATCCGTGTAGAGACCCCCGAATCTTTCCAGGAAAAGCTGCACAGCTTGGCCCCTGATCTGATTCTCGCCGATTATTCTCTTCCCCGCTTTTCCGGACCGGCCGCGCTGCAATACGCCCGCCAGCACTCTCCCGATCTCCCCTTCATCTTTGTCACCGGTTCTTTGGGTGAAGAGCTTGCCATCGAGACCCTGAAGCAAGGCGCGACAGACTACGTAATGAAGGAACGGTTGGACCGTCTCGTCCCCGCCATCGAGCGGGCCTTGCAAGAGGCAGCCGAGCGGCGCGCCCGGCGCGAGGCTGAACAGGCTTTGCGGATTTCTGAGGAACTCTATCGCAGACTGGTTGAAAAAGCACGTGATGGCATTTTCACACTGACAGCTGAAGGGCTGGTCAGTTCCGTAAATAACGCTTGCGCCAGCATGACCGGCTGGTCTCGTGAGGAATGCTTGGATAAAGCCTTTATCGAGTTCATCCATGCCGACAATCTTCAGCAGGCCAAGGATTGGTTGCAAGCCACGCTGGAAAGAAAGAATCCCCCGCCCGTAGAGTTGCAGATCCACAGTCCGGCAGAAAGTGGTTTCATCACCCTGGAAGTGACGAGCACCGTGCTCGAAGACGCCGGTCAGATCACCGGCATCCTCTGCATCGCCCGTGATGTCACCGAGCGGCGCCAATTGGAAGAGCAGTTACGCCAGTCACAAAAGATGGAATCCATCGGCCAGTTGGCCGGTGGCGTGGCGCATGATTTCAACAACCTGCTCACCGTCATCCATGGTCATGCCGCCCTGCTGATAGGGGATGCGGAATTTAACGCTCACCACCACGAGGCATTGCGAGAGATCGCACGTGCCTCAGATCGCGCTGCCAGCCTCACCCGCCAACTGCTCGCCTTCAGCCGCAAGCAGCCCATGCAAGTTCGCGAGGTGGACTTGAACGAAGTTGTCAGTGACATCACACGTATGCTGCAACGGGTGTTGGGAGAACCGATCAGCCTGCACTGCGAATACAGCCCCAATCTCCACTCTGTGAAGGCCGATCAATCCATGATCGAGCAGGTGATCATGAACTTGGCTGTCAATGCCCGCGACGCCATGCCCAAGGGCGGCACCCTCACCTTACGCACCCATAAAGTTGTCCGGAGCAGCATACCCGCCAGCAATCACTCAGATGGCCATGACGGACAATACATCTGCCTCACCGCTCAGGATACAGGCACTGGCATCCCCCCAGATCTCTTGCAGCGCATCTTTGAACCCTTCTTCACCACCAAAGAACCTGGCAAAGGTACTGGATTAGGATTGGCCACCGTCTATGGCATCGTCAAACAGCACGGTGGATGGGTGGATGTGCAATCGTCTCCTGGCCACGGCACCTCCTTCACCATCTACTTGCCAGCGAGTTCCACCCCAGCTCAGGCTAAAGAAGAAAAGAAATCCCCCACCAAACTGGCCGAAGGAGATGAATGCATCCTGCTGGTGGAAGACGAAATGTCTGTCCGCAATCTCTGCTCCCGTTTGCTAAAACGTCTTGGCTACACGGTGCTGGAAGCCGAAAACGGCGTGGCAGCCTTGGAGATATGGAAACGAGAACAGCACCGCATCCATCTCCTGCTCACCGATATGGTCATGCCAGAAGGGATGACCGGCCATGAACTGGCTGAGTTTGTGCGGCGTGATAACACCAAGTTGCCGGTGATACTCTCGACCGGTTACAGCCCGGATTCACTGGGGGAAGAAAGCCTTCGGGAACACGGCATCTACTTCCTATCTAAACCATACACGCCAAACCAATTGGCTGACACCATTCGCCGTGCCTTGGGCAAATCGGAATAACGGAAAAGTTGCTGCAAAGTCGAGTGGGACACTGTCGAAGAAGAAGTGGTGCCGGTGAAGGGACTTGAACCCCTAAGCCTTTGGGGCGGTTGATTTTGAGTCAACTGCGTCTGCCATTCCGCCACACCGGCACAACCACAACAGTAAAATACTTGTCACAAGGGATACCCAGTGTCAACACGCTACATGCGAGTTATTATCAAACTCTTTTCATTCTTTGGACTGTGGAGAGAAACGTGGGCAGCAGAAGAACGCTGAGTATTTGCCTGGGGGAGTTTCGGCTTTCGAAATTGGAGCGAGCGAAGGGATTCGAACCCTCGACATTCACCTTGGCAAGGTGACGCTCTACCAGACTGAGCTACGCTCGCTTCCGTTCCGTAAAGCGGGGCAGATTAAGCGGCAGATGACGTAAGATTGCAAGCCCTCTTTTAAAAGTTTTTCACACATCATTTTAAGCGCCTCCTACCAGTTCCAGACGCAAAAAAGCGGCGGTAGAGCACCGCCGCCTGAAAACACTGATTGGGGCCAACCGCTCAAAGGATCACTCGAAGTCGTAAACGACCACCTTCTGGCAAACCCGCTTGAAGACCTTCTCAATGAAGTCGATATGCAAGGGATGCACCTGATAATCATCCTGCGTCTTTTTGTCTGGGAAGACGATGTTCAAGGCCACCTGATAAGACTGATCCACCACCGGGCGATGGCTGCCGACCATCTTGCCGATATGGAAGCTCAGGGTGCCCGGGATGGGCTTCAGATACTTGTTGGCACCAGCGATAAGTTCATCCGCCGCCGTCGGGTTGGCGGGGTCCGTCCAAAAGATCACAACATGTGAAAACATGGGGCAAAGCGTAATAAGTCCCCCAGATGCCACGCAATGGAAAAGGCTCCGGAAAAGAACTTAAAAGAAAAAGGCCGCACAATCGTGCGGCCCGGAAAAAACAAGATGGAAAGAACCCTTAGAGCCCAGACTTATCAACCTTTCCAGCGGCTTTCTCTTGCATTTCCTGGACGAAAATCTTGTTCAGTTTATCGCTGTGATACTTTATCAAAATATAGGCCTCTTTATCGCTATTCCCTAAAACCGTCACACTGACAGATTCGTCCGGATGCTGGATCACAAACTTGTTGCTCTGTTCACCATCCCCGACTGCCTTGCCATACTTACCCTCAAGGATGGGCTTCAAAACGGCCTGCTTTTCCAAAGCCTCAAGTCTGTCTTTGTACGAACGATTTGCCCAGATCCCGACAATCTTATGGGACTTTGGAGTGATCACCAGAAAGTAGTCCGAAAACAGCTCATTCGGACTGGATGGTTTCACAACGTAGATATACCCCCCGGCGGAAACTGGTCGTTTCTCCAGTGCAGTTGAGGGATCGAACACTGCACCGAACTTGAAACCAAAAGCCCCCTCGATCCGGTTAGGGGAGACACTTTTCTGTTTTGCAGATTCCACTTCCTTATCCGCAATTTTAGATAGCCCGATATCTTTGTATGTTACTAAAAATGTAACATTCCTTGTCCCCACAATGATCTGCATTAACAGAAATCTTGCCTCATCCCCGATTGAGACTGCAGTAGAATTAGGAATCGGTTTTCCCGGCCCATATTTTGCTTCCATCTTCTCCAAATAGGCGCGCATAGCAGTTTCTGCTTCAGCTTTTGTTTGGTACTTTTTCTGCGTCTGAATGCCGTATATCCTTTTATCGCTGGGAACCACCTCCAGATTGTATTCGAGAAAATCCGGATCAGAAACCTCCGGTTTGAGGTATACCATCACAGTTCCAAAACGATTTGTTTCCACGCTAACAACTCGGTTTAGATCAGCTACACTGCCCAATTTATAACCGAATGCCCCCTCCAAAGGTTCAACCGCCATCATTACCAATGAATTAGAGGTAAAAAACAGACACACCCATATTTTGATGAGAATTTTCATCTGGACTCCTTTGTTTTGAACTAAATCAGCACCGTCTTAATAACCGCATAATTAGATTTCCAGCAAGCTTCATTTCTCACTTAATCATAAAAAATACCCGCTGCTTTTTACAGCAGCGGGTTGCGTCATTTCATTGAAACAGCAGCTCAACGAACTGCTACTTCGCCTCAGTCAGCTCCAGCGTCTCATCCCGCTTGTGCGGAGTATCTTCCTGGGCATCTACGGTGCCGCTCTTGGGCGGAGGCACGAGCAGCTTGGAGGCTTGCTGTTCCCCACCCGCCTCGTCCGCCTTATGGAACTTCACGCTCACGATGCGGCTCACGCCCTGCTCTTGCATCGTCACACCGTAGAGCACATCGGCGATACCGATGGTGCGCTTGTTGTGCGTAATGATGACGAACTGGGAGTGCTCCAGGAAGCGTTTCAACACGCGCAGGAAGCGGTTGATGTTCGATTCATCCAACGGCGCATCCAACTCGTCCAACACGCAGAACGGGCTCGGTTTCACCTGATAGATGGAGAAGAGCAAGGACACGGCGGTCATCGTCTGCTCACCACCAGATAGCAGCGTGATGCTCTGGAGCTGCTTGCCCGGAGGCCGCGCCACGATGTCGATGCCGCTCTCCAACACATTCGCCTCATCGGCCAAAACGAGGTCCGCCTTACCGCCACCGAAGATCTCGGTGAACATCACCCGGAAATTGTCGCGGATCTGGTTGAAGGTGGTGATGAACATCTCACGCGTCTGCGTATTGATGCGGTTGATGACATCCATCAATTCCGTCTTGGCGTTCACGAGGTCATCATGTTGCGTGGTGAGGAACTGGTAGCGCTGCTCCGTCTCCTCGTATTCCTCGATGGCCACCAGGTTCACCGGGCCCATCTCGTCCACGCGCTTCTGGAGCACCGCCACTTGGTCGGCCACTTGGTTCCAATCTGTCGCCACCCCGCGGGAAGCCATCTCTTCCGGCGTGAGGGTCTCGATCTGCGGCGTGCCTTCGCTGGCATCCGTGATCGTGATGCATTCGCTGCGGATATCGTCCAGGTTCAACTGATACTTCTGCTGCACGCGCTCGCGCAGGTTCTGCACCGCCATCCCCTTCTGGGCGAGCTCCACTTCGAGTGTGCCCTTCTGCGATTGCAAGGTACCCACGCGTTGACGCTGATCACGCAAAGCCGTATCGCGGTCATCGATGCTGACGTTCAGTTCGTCACGATCGCCCACGAGTTGCGTCGTCTGATCGTTCACCTGTGAACGCTCATGCTGCAAAGCCTCGATGCGCTGGCGTGATTCGGCGATCTCCACTTCCGCCTGCTCCTTGCGCTGCAGGAACGAACCCATCTCATTCCGGCGGGCATCCGCCAGATGTTGCATCTCCGTGATGCGTTGCTGCAAAGGCCGCTGCTGATTGCGATAGGAGGCCAGCATCTGCTCATCAGTGGCCATGGCCACCTTGGCTTCGGTCAAAGCCGCATTCGCCACATCACGCTGGCTGCGCAAACCTTCCAGCCCGGAATTCATGTCCGCGAGCTGCGCCTGCAAGGTCGCCTCGCGATTCTCCAGCTCGCCGATGCGCGCTGCCATCGCTTCGCGCTTCTCCGCGCCTTCACGATCGCTGTTGCTGAGCGTGTCGATCTCGTAGCCGACGGTATCCGTCTTTTGCAAGAGCACGCGCATGGAGTTCTGCAAAGCGCGGAATTCACCTTCGCGACTGGCGATGGCGACTTCCTGCGTGCGCAATTCTGTCTGCGCCTCTTGCAAGCTGGCTTGCAAAGTCGTCTGCTCGCTCTGCAAGGCACCCCGTTGACGGCTGCATTCATCCACCTGCCCCTGCAATTCCGCAAGCTGACCCTTCAATTCCACGATCTGGTTCTTTCGACCCAAGATGGAGGACGGCGCCTTGCCATTGTTATTGCCGTTCAGATAACCACCGTTGTAGATGCCGTTCGCATTCAACAACTCGCCAGTCACGGTAACGAAATCATGACGCCCTTGGCATTCGCGATAGGCGGTGGTGGCCGCATTCAGGTCATCAACAATCAGCGTGCGACCGACGAGGCATTCGAGCAACGGTTTGAACGCATCTTCCACCTGCATCACCGAGAGCAGAGGTGTCGTGGTGACAGAGAACGTCACCGGTGGCTCCGCAACTGGCGCAAAGCTGCGACCCTGCAAGAGATTCAAAGCGGCGATGCTCGCTTTGCCCTTCTTGTTGGTGTTCAGGTCCGCCAGGATCTGCACCGAAGCCTCAGGCTGTTCCGTGAGGACGAGCTGCAAGTTCTGCCCGAGCACGGTTTCCACTGCCCGTATGTGCTGGTCCGGCACCCTGATCTTGTCTGCCAGCGAACCCAGCACCGCTTGTGATTGCTTCAGGGCAGCTTGTGCACCGCCACTGAAACCTTCATGCGATTCTTCGAGCTGCTCCAGCACGTTCAAACGCGAGCGTTTCTCGGCTTGCTGACGCACCAGACCATCGAGTTGCTGCGAGGCTTGTGAAAGTTCCTGCAGGATTTCCTTCAGACGGGCCTGCCGCTCTTCCACCGTGCCGCGCTGGACTTGGATATTCAGCTTGTCCGCTTCGGCATTGGCGGTGAATTCTGCGAGACGCGCTTCGAGACGGGTGCGTTCCTCTTCGAGCTGCACTTTCTCAGAGTGCAGTTTCTCCAGGCGCACGATGTTGCCCTGCTTTTGCAGATCGAGCTGATTGATCTGGTTGCGCACCCGGCTGAGATCTTGCGCGGCGGAGAAGAGTTCCGACTGGCTGCGACGGATATCCTCCTGCTTGCCCATCAACTCCTCTTCCACATTGCGAAGCGTGTCGCGGCGCTGCTCCAGCGTCTGCTTATGCTCGGACAGCTTCACTTCCGTCTCAGCGAGACGTTGCGTCACGCTGTCCAGTTCCTGCTCGGCCACCATGCGGCGCTCTTCGGCTTGGGCGATATCACCCAAGGCCTTGGCGTTCTGGTTCTCCAATTCACGCAGACGCTCTTCGTTGAAATGGATGCGGCTCTCGTGACGATCGATCTGGCCCTTGAGTTCCAAGCCGTGTTGCTGGGAAAGGCTGATCTCCTGTTCCAGCTCACCGAGACGGGCGCGGAGTTGAGTCAGTTCGTCTTCCGCACGGATGACTCCGGTGCTGGCGGACTCGATCTCGATGGTAACATTCTTCAGGCGCTCCTCGCGCTGTTGGATCTCGTTCTGGAGGATGTCGAAATTATGCCGGGCGAGCTGGGTATCGAGGTGTTGCAGCTCCACCATGATCTGTTTGTAACGGCGGGCCTTGCCGGCCTGACGTTGGAGTGAGCCGATCTGGCGCTTCACTTC
>CAZRGY010000007.1:0-24653 GCA_964599715.1 uncultured Verrucomicrobiota bacterium
GAATCGATCACCCGTCCATCGAATCCGTTTTCAACCAATGCCACACATAGCGCTCCCGCTCCCAAAGTGTCTTCATAGGCCGCCTCTTCACCTGTTCCACTGCAAACGACGACCAGCGATCGGTTCTTATCCTTGGCCAGATGAGCAGCCACCACATCCAAGTTCAGGAATGATGCGACCAAGACTTCAGAAGCTCCCCGGCATGCCTGCAAAGCCCTCGTGCCATTGGTCGTGGTAGTGACGATTGTTTTTCCACCGACCTTTTCGCGGGTGAACTCACGGGGTGAATTGCCCAATTGAAAACTTACTCCACCACTTTGATCGGCCATGATGCGCAACCCGTGACGCTCTCCCGCCAGCACAAGTCCCGTCTTTTTATGATACAGTGCCACTGCCTCTTGTATCGTCCCCACTGGGATGATTCCTTCAGCACCCTCTGACAAGGCTTTCACCATGACACTCGTAGCCCGGAGGACATCAAACACGACGCAAACGGAGCCGCTCAGATCGCGTGTGCCCAGCATGTTGAACTCTGCCGGACTGAATAGGACTTCCAGTGTTCGTTTCATTTTGTCTTCCGGCCCTTACGACCTACCTGTGTTCGCATGTAGTGGAAAAGATACTGCTGCGCGTAGCCGCTGTAAGGTCCAAAATAGGTGGCGGTGAATTTCGCCAACCGCTTGGCTGAAGCCCGCCGCTTCGGAAAATAAAGCTGCTGCAAGGCTTTCAAAACCCAGACATCGACGGGAAAAGCTTCTTGAAAACCATAGGCGAACAGCAACACACAATCTGCGATCTTACGGCCCACTCCTGGCAACTCCATCAGCTTCTCGCGCGCTTCTGCACAGGACATTAGGCGTAACGATTCCAAATCCAACTTTCCAGTGGCTACTGCTTGGGCGGCAGCAAGCAGATACTTGGCGCGAAAACCCATCTTGGATTCCCGCAATTCGGCTTCATTACATTGTGCCAACCTTTCAGGCCGGGGAAAAGCATACTGTGGTAAGCGGCCAACTGGAGCCACCACCCGTTCTCCATAGCGGCAGCATAGCAGTTCAACAATTTGCTGTATCTGCACGATCTGCTTGGTCGAGGACAGGATGAATGATGCCAGACACTCCCATGGTTCCTGTTTCAAAAGACGCAAGCCATGGCAAGCGGCAACCGATTCGCACATCGGAACATCTTGCGGGAATGATACCACTACTTCGGCCAGATTTACCCCGGTCTGAAGATAGTCTTCCAGCCAGCCCCAATCCTTCATTGCGGTTTCAGTGACCGCTCGCACGCGGCCCGGCGTTTCCTCCAATCGCACCCAATTTTGACGGATGACGCCTTCCCACGCGCCATCATGGTAACGCCAGCGAAAAGCCTGTCCGGAAGCCAGCGTCGCACCCAAATCATAATCCAACAGTTCGAAGCAATGCTCTTTCATGCCTCACAGCAGATTGCGGCATTCGATCAACTGGACATGATGAAACACCCGCCCCCGATACGCGACCTCGAAAACTCCCAGATCACGCACGCTTTCAAACTGCGCCTTCAATGACTCCGGTATCTTCTGCGCCTCTTCTTCGCGGATCACGTAGATTGCGTTCTGCCCTTTGCGTTGCTCCCGATAACTGGGCCAGAAATAGAACTGGTTTTCCGGATGCTCAGACCACCGGTAATAGACCAGCGGCATCTCAACCACATCCCTACGGGCCTCCGGCAGATAAAAAGACATCAGACCAGTCACCCCGTAATGTCCGCCGATTATGAACACCGGCTTACCCTCTTTAAGCAACTCCTGCCGGGCTTTCTCTGCTGTTTGAGCCAACTCGCTCCATCCACGCGCCCGGCGCAAAGGATCTTGATGTCCCGCCAGATGTTTTCCGGACAGTTTCCCGATGATGTTGGTGTCATGCAGGACCAGCAACGTCAGAAAACCTGCGATGAACCCGCCTATCAAGTAAGGCTTGAACCAGCGCACCCCTTCCCGCCAACGCTTCTCCCAATAGAAAATACCGAGACAGAGTAAAGGCAGGATAGCCGGGGCTATCCAGTTCGGCTGCACGCGTGCCCGGAAAGTGTAGAGGAAATAAAACAGAAACAGCGGTGCTCCCATACTAAAGCAATAGACCATGATCTGGTTGCCCTTGTCCCGTTTCCAGAACGCGATCGCCGCCCAGATGATGCCGATGAAAATGATGGGGTTGAACAACAACGGTTCCACCACGATGAAATCGATGAAGAATCGCAGGGTCGGCTTCCACTTCGTATCCAGACCACCCCGGTTCGCCAGATGCTCCATGGTGATCCATCCGTTTTGGGAATTCCAGATCAGCACCGGGATGGTCGCCAAGGCATTAACCAACAACGCCAGCCATGGTCCCTTGGTCTTGAGGCTAGCGCGCGCCTCCTTCCAAAGGACAAAGAACACCGCCCAACTCAGCAACTGAAACAGAGCCGTGTATTTACTGAGAAAACCTAATCCCATCCACAGCCCGACCAGCAACCAATGCTTCGTCACGTTAGTTTGCACCGCCTTCCAGCCGCTCAGCATGGCCATCATCCAAAAGAACACGTTGAGTGGATCGATTGTCATGAGGATGGAGCCCACCGTGACCAAAGGCATGCACAAAGGCAATATGACCGCCCACAATGCCGGACGCAGTCCCAGCTCCTTGTAAAAGAAGCGCAGCAAGACCACGGACATCAAAGCCGCGAGCAGTGAGGAAAAGAAACGGACTCCCAATTCATTATCGCCAAAGATGCTGGTCCCCAGCCATTGGGTATAAGCGATCATCGGCGGCTTGCTGTAGTAAGAGAGCGCTGGGTGCTTGGACCAGAGCCATTGATAGGCTTCATCCTCCGTCAGCTCGATCTTTCCCGCCGCATGATATCCCACCCTCGCCAGGAAGATGACCGCGATCAACACATAGGCGAGCCGTATCCATTGTTTCTCCTTGAGTTGCTGGCAACTTTCCGTCGTGCGTTCCAACTGGGGACGATGGCCGGCATCACGTAAGAGCAATGAGGGCATCCGCTCGAACCAGACCGGAAACAGCTTCTTACCCGCAGTACGCCAGACCGTATCAACCGCATGCACGATCACAAAAGCATAGCCCGCTCCCAACAAGGCTCCGGCCAAGACATCACTCGGATAGTGCACACCATTGTAAACCCGGGAGAAGGCCACCGTGCAGGCCACAGGCAGGAAAAACATCCAAGAACGCCGGTAAAACAACCAAAAGACCATGGTGCCCGCAAACCAGTTTGCCGCATGAGAGGACGGCATACTCCCGCTCCCGCCCTTCCCCACGCGCATGATGGTTTCCGGCAGATCATTGAAGGGGCGCAACCGACCGATGGCGTCTTTTAATGAATTGCAGATCAGTCCATCCCCGATGGCGACCGCCAGCAAGAGGAAGAAGACACACAATCTGCCTCTCGCCCCTCCCTTGATAAGCAACCAGACCGCTGCGATCAGCGCTGCCGGGACAAAAAAGGGATTGCCGCTGAAAAACGGCATGATGGCATCGAACAACGGATTGCTTAACGCATCGTTGCCGAATCGAAACAGATCTCTGTCCAATGCCAACAGCCAGTCCATGCCTTAGTGTTTAGCGGTCAAAGGCTGGAGAATAGGCAACTGGCAGCTCTCTGTGCGAGCCGTAAAAAATAAGACCATGCCGGGCTTAATAGACTACCAGGGAGCGGATCGGCGTGGAAGGCAGACGATCACGCCCATTCAAGAAGGCCAACTCGATGAGAAAGGTTACTTCCAAAATCTCGGCACCAACCTTTTTCAGCAAAGAGACAGCGGCACCTGCAGTTCCGCCAGTAGCCAGCAGGTCATCCACCAGCAGTACTTTGGAGCCGGGTTTAACGGCGTCGATATGGATGGCCACAGTGTTGCTGCCATACTCCAAGTCGTAACTCTCCTCGTGTGTCTGGTATGGCAGTTTGCCCTTCTTGCGTACCGGCACAAAGCCAGCCTGTAACTTGATAGCGACAGCCGAAGCAAAGATGAACCCGCGGGCATCGATTCCCACGACGGCATCCACGTGCCCAGGCTTGTAGGCACCAGCCAGCAGATCAATCGCGCCCGCAAAGAGCTTGGCATCTGCCAGCACGGGCGTGATGTCCTTGAATAGAATACCAGGTTTGGGGAAATCCGGTACGTCGCGGATGGCGGCGGCTAGATCAGAGGTAGAGACAGCGTTTGAAGACATGCTTTATTTTTTCTTGGCTTCGAGTTTCTCGATCATCTTGCGCAATTTGCGCAGTGCTATGTTTTGTATCTGACGAACCCGCTCTCGCGTCACGCCAAATTTTTGCCCCACTTCCTCCAGAGTCTTCTCATTTCCGCCATCCAAGCCGAAGCGATAGCGTAGTATGGTCGCCTCGCGCGGGTCCAATTTGGTGACCATCTCTTCCAGCATTGAGTTCACCGTCTTGTCCTCTAGCTGATCATACGGTGATGTGGCATTCTCATCGGCGACCACTTCTGAATAGCTGTTGGAATCTTCATCCTCGCTGATCGGGGCATCCAGAGATGCCGGCCGGATGGCCGCCGTGCGCATGGCCGCAACCCGTGAAGCAGAGGTATTCAATTCCTCCGCCAGCTCTTCATCTGTCGGTTCTCGGCCAAATTCTTCCTGCAACTTCATCGCCGTGCGCCGCATCTTGGAAATCTTATCCACCAGATGCACCGGCAAGCGGATAGTCTTAGACTGGTTTGCCAGCGCCCGTTTGATGGATTGTTTGATCCACCAAGAACCGTAGGTGGATAGTTTGCCGCCCTTCGCCGGATCAAAACGTTCCACCGCCTTCATCAGGCCGATGTTACCTTCATTGATCAGATCCAGCAGAGGCAGTCCCAAACCGTCGTAATCATGCGCGATCTTGACCACTAGGCGCAGGTTGGCCTTGATCATGTGCTCGCGGGCCTTCTTGTCACCCTTCTTGATCTTGGCCGCGAGTTCGATCTCCTCCTCCGGTGTCAGAAGCTTCACCTGGCCGACTTCGCGCAGGTAAAGTTTGATGGCTGTATCTCCATCATAGGCGGAACGCTCCCGGGCCGGTGCCGGTTCACCGGGCGCTGCCACAGGCGTTACATCTTCCACCTCGGCTTGCGGAGTGGAAACCGTGACCTTGTCAATGGCGGCAACTGCCTTCGCTGCGGGTGCGACGGCTACCGTGCGAACGGAACGCTTGCTGACCCTATTCCCTGTTTTCTTTGGCGGCATACCCTTGTCCTTTCGAGGCTAGGACTTGGAGCGGTCAGCGCAAGCAAATACGTGCTCAACGAACTTCTCGCTCCCGCAGTCAGAGCCCCATTACCCATGTTTATTCCCAAACCCTATATCAGCGATTCCCGGATCGCGACAGCATGATAAAATACAGCAACGTCATCAGCGTCTGCACCATGGCCGCCACATAAGTCAAAGCAGCCGCACTCAAAACACTCGCCACCCCTCCCGACTCGCCCGGATGCACTATCCCCAATCGAGATAATTCAATCTTTGCCCGACGGCTGGCATCATACTCCACCGGCAAGGTGATAAGTTGAAACGCGAAAATGACGCTATAGATGATGATGCCCAGCACCGCCAGTTTCGCCATGCTTAAGAACATGCCCAAGAAAAACAGCACCATCGCACTGCCACTGGCGATGTTGGTGATGGGCACAAGCGCCATGCGCAAATTCAGCCACGCATAGGATTCCTTATGCTGCAACGCATGACCGGCCTCATGGGCCGCCACCCCTACCGCTGCCAATGAACGCCCGTGATAGTTCTCAGAGGAAAGGCATAGCCGCTTTTTGATCGGATCGTAATGGTCGCTGAGATGCCCCGGCACTTCCATGATCGCCATACCGGGCAACCCGGCCGAATCCAGAATCTCCCGCGCCGCCTGAGCACCAGTAAGCCCCGTTCCCACCGGAACGCGCTTGTAGCGTTCATAGGTGGACTTCAGCTTGAACTGGGCGTATAGCCCCAGCAGCAAAGGCGGAATCAAGCATACCAGATAGAGTCCTAGTCCGTTCAGTTCATTCATATAACTTCACCAATAAGATACTTATTGTCGCTTTTCTGACAACTTCAGCGGGCAAACCGTTCAAACTATTTGAACACCCGCCTAGCGAGACAAAGTAATATAGCTCAACAAGATGCGCGATTGGAAACAGAACGGAAAATTGGAATGAACACCGCGCTAAACCCCTTAAAATCAGATCTCCAGCACCTTCTCAAACTTGGTCAGATTCCGGGCACCATTCCGGGTGACTAACACGTCATCCTCCATCCGCACACCTCCGATTTCCGGGTAGTAAAGTCCGGGCTCAATGGTGACGATATGGCCGGTCTTGAGGACATCTTCCGAATTGGCAGCAAGACGGGGAGCTTCATGCACTTCCAGCCCCAAGCCATGCCCGATGCCATGAAAAAAACCTTGCACCCGGCCTTTTACCCGGCCTGTTCTGTAACCTGCATCCTCAAACAGTTTTTGGACGGCTTGGTGAACTACTGCCCCCTTCACGCCGGCCTTCACCTTACTGATGGCCAGTTCCTGCCCACGGACCACGGTATCAAACATTTGCCGCAATGGCTCACTGGCCCGGCCCCTAACCACTGTCCGTGTGATATCGCCGTAATAGCCAGTCCGTTGCGATTTGGGGAAGACATCCAGAATGATCGGCTGGTTGGCTTTAAGCGGACCATAACCCCGCTCATGTGGATCACAGCCCTGCTTGCCACAAGCTACGATTGTATGACCGGCAATGCCTCCTGCTTGGATGATGGCGATATCAATGATGGAGCGCAGTTTCTCCGCTGTCAGCGGAACACCATGATAAAGCAGAACCCCGCCCTTACCGATCTTGGAAGACTTCAGCGCCTGTATACCCTCCGCCAAACCGACCTCAGCCATCATCAAGGCGGCACTGACGCATTTGATCTCATTTGGATTCTTGAACTCGCGCTCCGGAAAAACCGTCCCCTTGGCCACCTTCACTTTGATATCAAGCTGGCGCAACTGTCGCGCCAGGCCATGGGGGAAATTGGCCGGCACGAATACTTTGCTCCGGCGCTTTTCTTTGAGGAGCGATTTGATGACCTCTGCTGAGTTCGCTTTCTTTCCGTTCTCGCGTTGGAGTTTTTGAGCTACGGATGAGAAGGATATCGCCCGGCAATGCTTGGCCTGTTTACGGGCTCGTCCCAGCTCGAGATCGCTGAGCACAATTATCGGCCGACCATTGATACGAAGATAGATAAAAGCATCCGGCACGAACATACGCACAGCATACAGCATGTTCGCGTCACGCTCACTGTCAGCCACCATCAGCAGCGTTTCGTCCCGGGTCATGGGGAAGAAATTATGAGGGATTAAAGCCGAGATGCAAGGGTTAGGAACACGACATCCAGAATTCCATTCATGAATTTGTCTCTACCATAAAAAGCCATCTGCATCAGTAAGAACAGATGGCCTTAGAAAGGTATCGGGCTCAGTGCAACACGCTGGTTGAGAGAAAATACAGGTGACCAGCTTGTAACTTCGGGGCATCAAACCCGATGTCGATCTTCACCGTGGCCGGTTGTGGCTTGCCGGAAAAACCCAAGAGGCTGCCAAAGGTAAATGGGCGCGAATAGCGAACGAGTTTCGCATCATTGATACCGGCGATCTTCAATGTTCTTTCTACCGTGGTTTCCCAGTCGCCCAATTCATCCACCAGGCCGGCTTGCAGAGCCTGATTGCCTGAAAGTATGCGTCCATCAGCCATCTCTTCCCAATCAGCGGCCAAGGCTTTCCCCTGCCCTTTGTTCTCTTTGTTGGAAGCTTCACGGCCAGCCTTCACGATAGATTTGAACTTGCCGTAAGTCTCATCAATCAATGCCTGCACCATCTGGCCTTCCTCAGGCAAGATATCCTCAGGTTTCTTCGAGCCGCTAAGCATATCTTTGAACTTGCCGCTCTTGTACACGAGCGGCACCACGCCCACCTTGTCCATCAAGCCGCGGTAGTTATAGCCAGACATGATCACACCGATGCTACCGGTAAGCGTCAGTTCATTAGCCACAATCCACCGACAGGGCGCACTGACGTAATAACCACCTGATGCAGCCATACTCCCCATGGAGGCGATAACCGGTTTGCCCTGTTCGTTCTGGAACTTCTGGATAGCCCGATAGATATCATCCGATGCCAGCACTTCTCCACCTGGTGAATCCACCTTGAGAATGACCGCCTGCACCTTGTCGTCATCACCAGCACGACGAAGCTGCTCCTTCACCATATCCACCATGGAGGCGCCACTATGGTCTATGGCTGAACCAGAAATGACCCCCTCCACGCCGATAACCGCAATTTTATTGGGGGAATCACTGGGTTCCATCACTACTTCGTGCAACATCGAACGCGATGTGCCCCCGGGAGACATCCCCGCTCCACTGCCACCAAAGAAAGCCCCCAGCACACCGATCAGCATGAAAAAACCGCCACCCAAGGCGAGGAGGATCAGCAAAACCCAAACTAACGGATTACGCTTTTCTTTCTTCGGCGGAGCCACCGTCAGGGGCGGCGGCATCTGGTATGGCGCAGAAATCTGTGGCGGTATCGGCGGCGGAGTCGGGGTAGGATTATCCGACCCCGTCGGTCCGGAAGGCGGTAAATTGGGCGGCACTGAGTTGTCCATGGCCAAGCAACCTAATCCACCCTTGGCAGAGCGGCAAGTCCCACGAGACGTATTCGCGAAATGCCCCTTCCCGACGCTATCACCTCAATATCCGCAGTTGATGCCGCGCGATGTAGGGATCAACGTGTACCAAGAACATATAAGCCACCTTTTCCCAAAAGAGGGTCCAGAGCGACCTTTTACCCGGCCATGCTTCCTTGGTGACGCGCTTAGAATACTCAAGGCATTGCGAAAAATAATACTGGCCTCCCCTCACTACCTCCGGGGCACTGGATCGGACCAATAACTCGTAGTTGATACCCAAACTCCGCTTGTCGAGATTCGACGAACCTACATAGACTTTATCATCCAGCAGATAGAGTTTCGCATGCAGTATCTGCGGCTGATACTCATAGATCTCTACCCCGGCCCGTAGCAAAGCGCCGTAAAGACTCCGGGTAGCCATCTGGGAGAGCCATACATCCGTTCGCCCCGCCATGATCAACTGCACTTGACCGCCTTTTCTGGCGATCCGCTGCAAGCTGCGGCGAATCCGCCAAGTGGGTAAAAAATATGCGGAAATGATCTGCACCTTCTTGGCCGTGGCCAAATCATCGTAAAGCGCGGCTTTGATGGGGTGACGACCTATGCCCGGAGTGTTCATCAATACATCCCCAGATACAGATTCTGGCGGTAGCATCCGTTTATTTCTACGCCACGATGTGAGTCGACCATGTTTGAAGTCAGCCAATTGAAACATCTGGTCAAAGGAGCGGCTCAACTCGAGGATCATCGGACCACTGATACTGATCCCCAAATCCCGCCAGCCATTGCGTATCCCGTCCCCCTCATACTCGGCAGCGATATTGAAACCGCCGATAATGGCAACTGAATCATCGCAAACCAGCAGCTTGCGGTGATTGCGGATGGCGATGCGGTTAAATTGCAGCGGATTGAACCAACGACAATCGGCCCCGGCCCGACGCAACGGCTCCCAAAAGGAATCATCCAAACCTTCCGAACCCCAAGCATCCACCAATACCTGCACAGAGACACCGTCCTGCGCCGCTTCGATCAAGGCCGTCCTGATTCGCAACCCCACGGCATCGCTACGGTAAATATAGGTCTCCAGACGGATGAACCGGTGGGCTGACTGGATGGCTTTGACCATGGCGTCAAACGCTGCCGAACCGGTGTATAACCAGCGCATGCCGTTTGCCAAGGGTGTTACCATGTTTGACTAAAGTAGTTGGTAATCATGCACTTTTCAATGGCAGAGCTTGCCCACTGTCCCGTTTGGCTGAACGTTGCCATTGTGAAACGGTCCAAACGAAGGTAACTTGGAATGGATTCAAGGCTCGTTCCTCACATGAACATGATATTGAGCAGATTTTTGGCGGTATGCCTGGCGATGCTGGTGGGTTTCGCAGCCCACGGTGCCGCCACTACCGCCCGACTGGTGATACCGGTAGAAACCGTCAAACCGGGTGACACCATCACCGTCGGTGTCCTCTTGGAAATGCTGCCCGGCTGGCATACTTATTGGAAAAACCCGGGCGAATCGGGCATGGCCAGCAAGATCATCTGGACGCTGCCGGATGGCGTCACAGCTGGCGAGATCCAATGGCCTACCCCCGAGGTCTATGAAGACAAGACCGTGGATCTCATCACCTATGTCCATCACGACCAGGCCATGCTTCTTGTCCCCCTCACCATTGGTGCGAATTTACCCACCGGCGAACTGGATCTGAAAGCTCGCGTCTCATGGTTGGAATGCGAAAAGCTATGTGTCCCCGGTCGCACCGAGGTCACTGGCAAATTGAACATCGGTACGGAAACCAAATCCTCCAGCGATGCTCCCCTCATCCAAGCGTGGCAAAATAAGCTACCCAAGCCAAATCCCACATTAAAGGCTACGGCTCATTGGGATGGCCCGATCAAAGAAAACAGCCGCAATGTCATCATTGAGTTCAGCCCCGATACATCAATCGCAAGTTGGGACTTTTTCCCCTATCGCGGTGAAGATTTCACCCTCGGCACCAAGTCCGAAAAAATCGGTCTTAAGGATGGTCGTTACACTTTGCGTAAAACTCTGACTAGCGACGAAGGCAAATGGCCAACCGAGATAAAAGGACTGATTGTCGGAGGCAGTAACCCGGAGAAACCCACCATTGCTTATGAAGCAGCTATCACCATTGGTGCTTCGGAAACAGCAGGCAACATTGCCTCTACGAGCCCGGTCTCAGGTGAGCCCGCTTCCGCACAACCTGATATCGCCCCGCGTTCGTTGTTCGCCATGCTCATCTACGCCTTCATCGGCGGCATGATCCTGAACATCATGCCCTGCGTGCTACCTGTCATCTCTCTGAAGATCCTGGGGTTTGTGCATCAAAGCCAGCAAGACCCGAAACGTGTCAGGATTTTGGGGTTGGTGTATGCCTTGGGTGTGGTGGTGTCATTTCTGGTGCTGGCCGCTTTGGTCATCGGTGTGCAACAGGCTGGCAAGGCGGCTAGCTGGGGCATGCAATTCCAGAACCCTCAATTCCTGGTGATACTGACCATCCTCGTGACGCTGGTCGCTTTGAATCTGTTCGGTGTGTTTGAAGTCACCATGAACAGCAATGTGATGGGAGCTGCAGGACAACTCGCTGCTCAAAAGGGTGCTTCCGGCGCCTTCTTCAATGGTGTCCTCGCCACTATTCTGGCCACCCCTTGCACCGCCCCGTTCTTGGGTGTCGCGCTCGGGTTCGCTTTCGCCCAATCGGCCGTCGTCATTCTCTTAGTCTTTGTGACCATCGCCCTCGGGCTGGCCTTTCCTTATGTGCTTCTGAGCTGGCAGCCAAAATGGCTCAGGTTCTTGCCCAAACCCGGTGCTTGGATGGAAAGATTCAAGATCCTCATGGGCTTCCCCATGATCGCCACCGCCTTTTGGTTATTCAGTCTTGCCGCTGGGCATTTTGGCCGTAGCGGTGTGCTCTGGATCGGGTTGCTGTTGGTGTTTGTCGGCCTAGCGGCTTATATCTTTGGCGAATTCGTCCAGCGTGGCAGCAAACACCGCGGGGTCTCTGCGGCTTTCGCTGGCATATTGCTGCTAGGCAGTCTTGGATACATTTTGGAAGGCCAGCTCAACTGGCGGTCGCCAGATCGAGCCAGCACTTCAGCCACGACCTTGGAATCTAAAGTAGGCATTGAGTGGAAGTCATGGAATACCGCAGCCGTCGCCGAAGCCCGGAAAAGCGGTAAACCGGTTTTTGTCGATTTCACGGCCGACTGGTGCGTCACCTGCCAGGCAAACAAGCGGACGAGCATCGAGATCGCCTCAGTAAAAAAGAAATTGGACGCAATCGGGGCCGTTTCCCTGCTGGGCGACTACACTTATGAGGACGCAGCCATAGCTGCAGAGCTCAAGAAATACGGTCGTGCCGGGGTCCCGTTGGTGATCGTTTTCCCAGCTGATCCTGAAGCTCAGCCCATCGTCCTTCCAGAGTTACTCACCCCCGGCATTGTCTTGGAGGCTCTGGAAAAAGCCGCCCCAAAGCAGCTTAGCTCCGTCAAATAGGGCTGTTCTCCCCCCTCGACGACGCCCCGTCACTCAGTATAAGCTGTCTCCACTATGGCGACAGAATCCAAGCCCTTGGTCGGTATCATCATGGGCAGCCAATCCGATTGGGAAACGATGCAACACGCGGCCAACCAGTTGACCGAGCTGGGGGTGCCGTTTGAGGCACAGGTCGTTTCCGCGCATCGCACGCCCGATCTGCTTTTTGAATACGCAGATGCAGCGGCAGGCCGCGGGCTTGAAGTCATCATCGCTGGAGCCGGCGGTGCCGCGCATCTCCCCGGCATGTGTGCCTCCAAGACACAGCTCCCTGTGTTGGGTGTGCCCGTGGAATCAAAAGCTCTTAAAGGCATGGACTCTTTGCTCTCCATCGTCCAGATGCCTGGCGGCGTCCCCGTCGGCACGATGGCCATCGGTAAGGCTGGCGCCATCAATGCCGCCCTCCTTGCCACAGCGATCTTAGGGAACAAGCACCCGCAATTCCGCACCGCTTACGAGAAGTTCCGCGAGCAGCAAACCGCCAAGGTGCTGGCCAATCGCACATTGCCGCCCCAGTCCTAATTTCCCTTATCCATGTCGATCAAACCGATTCTTCCCGGCGCCCGCATCGGCGTGCTTGGTAGTGGCCAGTTGGGCCGCATGCTCGCCCTATCCGCCCGCAAACTGGGCTACGGCGTCGCTGTTTACTCGCCCGAGGCGAATTCCCCGGCCAGTGCCGTGGCCGACATCGATGTCGTAGGCGATTATCTCGATCTCCCTCGCATCCATGAATTCGCGAAGCAGGTTGAGGTGGTCACATTCGAGTTCGAGAATGTCCCTCACGACGCCGCCAAGGCTTGCGCTGAGCATGCTGCCGTACGCCCGGATGGACATGTTCTCCACGTTTCGCAAAACCGTCTGCGTGAAAAAAGTTTTCTGAAGGATAACTGCTTTCCGACGACGCCCTTCCAGCGTGTGACCAATCTCGCGGAACTCGAACAGGCCGTCGCCACCATCGGCGCTCCGGGGGTCTTGAAGACTGCCAGCTTCGGTTACGACGGCAAAGGCCAGATGAAGCTCAAAACACCTGCTGATGCCGCCAAAGCTTGGGAAGCGATGAAAGGCGCGGAATCCATTTACGAAGGGTTTGTGGATTTCGTGAAAGAGATGTCCGTCATCGGCGCCCGCACACTTGATGGCCAGGTCGTCACCTTCCCGGTCTTTGAGAACGACCACGCCAATCACATCCTCGACATCACCTTTGCGCCGGCCGCGATCAGCTCCGAGCTCGCAGACGAAGCCCGCAAGATCGCGCAAGGTATCTTGGAGAAGCTGAACGTCGTGGGTCTGCTCACTGTCGAGATGTTCCTCACGCGAGATGGCCGCGTGCTCGTCAATGAACTGGCCCCGCGCACGCACAATTCCGGTCACCTCACCATCGACGCTTGCGTGACTAGTCAGTTCGAGCAACAAGTCCGCGCCGTGTGTGGTTTGCCGCTCGGCTCTACCGACATGGCCAAACCTGCTGCCATGGCGAATTTGCTCGGTCACTTGTGGGAGCACGGCGAACCCGACTGGGCTGCCGCATTACAAGATCCGCTGGTGAAATTACATCTCTACGGTAAACGCGAAGCCCGTGTCGGTCGCAAGATGGGCCATCTGACTGCCACTGGTGACACCGTCGAGCAAGCTATCGAGCGGGTGAAGAATGCCCGCGAAGCGTTGACGGCAAAATACATCGCCAAGTAACCGATGCGCACGGTCAAATCCATCGCCGCCATGCAGCGGCTCGCGCTGAAATGGAAACGTTCCGGCGTAAAGATCGGCTTTGTGCCGACGATGGGTTATCTGCACGCTGGTCATATCAGTCTGGTAGCTGAAGCGAGAAAGCGTATCGGGCCTAAAGGGAAAGTTGTCCTCAGCATCTACGTCAATCCGACACAGTTCGGCCCCAAGGAAGATTTCAGCAAGTATCCCCGTGATCTCAGGCGTGATACCCAGCTCTGCCGGGAAGGCGGCGTCGATGTCATCTTTGCTCCGACGGATGCAGACATGTATCCGCGCCCTGAGGGCTACGCGTATAGCACCTACGTGCTGGAAGAAACACTCTCGCAAGCCATGGAGGGTGCCTCACGTCCCACACACTTCCGTGGGGTCACCACCATCGTCTCGAAGCTGTTCAATATCGTGCTACCGGATGTCGCGATCTTCGGGGCCAAGGACTGGCAGCAAGCCACCATCATCCAGCGCATGGTGCGCGATCTCAATTTCCCGCTGAAGATAGTTGTGGCCCAAACACACCGTGAAGCTGACGGCCTCGCGATGAGTTCGCGGAACAAATACTTGAGCCCGGAAGAACGCACTCAAGCAACCATCCTCTGGCGGGCCATTCAAACGGCCAAAGCTGAAGTGAAAGCGGCAAAGGCCCCACTCTCTGCCACGCGTCTGAAACAGAAGCTCGCCAAGCTGATCGCTTCTCAGCCCACAGCCCGTCTTGATTACATCGAGTTCTTTGTCCCAGACGCCCTGACAACCGCTACCAAAATCAGTCGTGGCACCCATATGGCCCTAGCCGTTTTCTTCGGAAAAACGCGCCTGATCGATAACGCCCGGCTCTGATTTACCAGTCTTACCGTCCCGTTCCATTTGCCCGCGTGACATCGCGGTCTTTATCTGGTCTAATTCTAAACACACGACGTAATTGTGATGGGGGGACCAGAGACAAGTTCGGAGGACCTTCCGATGCCCGAGTGGCCATCGGAAGATGTAGGGGCGTTGTATAAGGAGCATTCGCGTCAGGTTTATTACCTGGCATTGCGCCTGTTGGGCGACCCTGCCCAAGCCGAGGATGCGGCGCATGATGTGTTCCTGAAGGCGTTCAAGAAGATGGACCAGTTCCGTGGCGAGGCGAATGTCCGCACGTGGTTGTATCGCATCACCATCAACCACTGCCAAAACCTCCTGCAGACCTGGCACCGTCGGAATATGGTGAGCAATGCGGACGATGCCGTTTGGGAAACCTCGGCCTCGCCGGAAGAGTCGCCCCTTCAAGTGCTGGAGTTCAAAGAACTGGGCGAACGTATTCAGGAGACTTTGGACCGATTGCCCGAGGAGTATCGCCTCTTACTCCTGCTGGTTGCCGATGAAAAGATGAGCTACGGTGAGATAGGTGAATTGACCGGCCAGTCAGCCGATGCCGTTCGTGGTAAATTGCACCGCGCACGCAAGGCTTTCGCCGGAATCTTTCGTGACACAGAATAGGAATCGATATGGACTCCAACAACAAACGCCTGCGTCAGGACCAGCAACAGCATTCTCAGGAATCGCTGCACCAGTCCGCCTCCACCAGCGTGCAGTCGTATCATTCGGTCGAGGACATGCTTCGCAAAGACGCCGAGCAGAACCCGCCACCAGAATCTCTCTCCCATCGTGTCGCCAGCAGCGCCACCGCTGAAACCACCCAAAGCAAGCCTTGGTGGCGTAAGTTGATGGGTGACTAAGCGGCCTTTTATGAAATAGCTGATTTACCAGCTTGCACACTGGACAGGCATGCCCTTTGCGGAGCAAACTCAAGCCATAGATTCACCAATCGGACGGATGACTTTGTGCCATGGCCAACACAATTTTGGAGGAACTCGACACGCTTGTTAGAGCCCGCTACCCCCTCGTCTATCTGGTCACCAGTGAAGAGGCGCGGGCGCAAGATCTGATCTCGCAAGTCGCCAAACAGCAAAACAAGAAACTGCTCGAATGGAGTTGCACCACCGGGTTGGTCACCCTTTCCAATGGTTACGGCTCCCCCAGGCCGCGTCATGCCGCCACCCGTGATCCACTTGCTGCTTTAGATGCCATCGCAGACCATGTGGACCCCACTATTTTCATTCTCAAAGATTTTCATCCATTTTTGAGCCGGGGCCAGTTCACCATCATCCGCCGTCTGCGTGAAGTGGCACAAAGCCTGAAGAACAGTCACAAGACGATTTTTCTCCTCTCTCCCGTGCAAGACATCCCGGTTGAATTGGAGAAGGAATTGACCGTGATCAATGTAGCCATGCCTGATCAGGACGAACTTGGACAGATGCTGGATAGCATCATCGCCCAGATCCAGGAAGGCGGGCGCTGCACGGTGGAATTGGAACCGAACTCCCGCGAACGGCTGTTACAAGCAGCGCTCGGCTTGACCCTGGGCGAGGCTGAAAATGTTTTCGCCCGTATCCTTGTGCGCTCCCGTCGACTCAATGCGGAAGGCGTGAATGATGTCCTCACCGAGAAACAGCAGATCATACGCAAGAGCGGATTGTTGGAGTACTTTTCCCCTGACGAAAGCTTTGCCCATGTGGGCGGTCTGGGAGTCCTGAAGGATTGGCTTGGAAAAAGAGCCCTCGCCATGACCCCTGAAGCGCGCGCTTTCGGTCTGCCTCAGCCCCGCGGGGTCCTGATGCTGGGAGTGCAAGGCTGCGGAAAAAGTCTCTGTGCCAAAGCCGTGGCCAGCCACTGGCAGCTTCCCCTGCTCCGCTTCGATATCGGTCGTATGTTCGGCAGCCTGGTTGGTTCCTCCGAGGAGAACATCCGTAAAGCGATCGCTGTGGCTGAATCCGTCGCTCCCGCCATTTTATGGGTTGATGAAATCGACAAAGCCTTCGCCGGCATCGCTGGTTCCGCTACTACGGATGGCGGCACAGGTTCACGCGTGCTCGGTACATTCCTGACCTGGCTTTCGGAAAAGAAAGCTCCCGTCTTCGTCGTCGCCACGGCCAATGACATCTCCAATCTCCCACCGGAACTGCTGCGCAAAGGCCGTCTGGATGAGATTTTCTTTGTGGATCTTCCCACCAGCGAGGAGCGCCGGGATATTTTCGCCATCCACTTGCAAAAGCGGAATCGGACGACTGAAGATTTCAATCTAAATGCTCTCGCCGTGATCAGCCACCAGTTCAGCGGAGCTGAAATCGAGGAAGCCATCAATAGCGCGCTCTATGACGCTTTTTATGCCCATCGTCAGCTCAGCCATGCGGATGTGGAGCGAGCTATCCGCCAGACCGTTCCACTCGCCACAACCATGGCAGAACAGATCGATTCCCTGCGGGATTGGGCCATAGGACGTGCACGAAACGCCAGTGGAAAAATTAATGGGGCCCAAAATCAATGTCCGCCTGACAGCAATCCTCCCTATTAGCTTTCCCCGCTTACTAAGCGATACGGCCAGTCTCCCGCAATAAGAGCTGCACCCGGCAAAGATATCGAAAATCACTGTGATAATGTTGTATAAGAAAATTTTCTAAATTCGCGTGACGGTTTGAAGGCAGCCCGGTCAAACACTTCCGTAGCCGCTTGATGATTCGCCAGGGAAAGCGCGACGGAGTAGTTCCGACTGCGCAAAAAGCGGCAGGAAAAGGTGGGGAACCTCGGGGACGTCGCAGTCGGAAGGGGTGTCTGGGACGTTTCTGGCGGCGAAGGTTGGGGACCTTCGCCGCTGACCCCCATTTCACTGGCTTGAAAACCAGTGTTGCTATATCTTTTGGGACAGTTCCCTCAAATGTTGACGGACTAACTTTCTGAGTTGTGGGAAGATTTGAACATTTGGAGTTTGAAGGGCAGGACCGCACCGCCCCAAAAAGCCGGACCGCGTCACCAATTTCTGACGAGCAACGCCATTCCCACCGCGCTTGGGAATTCCTAGGCAAGGGGCAGTTCGAGCAGGCTCTACGGGAATTTTCCAAGATACTCGAATACAATTCCTTGAGTTCAGAGGCATGGTTGGGGCAAGTTCGCATGCTCATCGAGCTTGGCGAATACAAGGAAGCCAATCTCTGGGCGGATAAAGGATTGGAAAAACTGCCCCACTGTGCCGATCTGCTCGCTGCCAAAGCTGTCGCCTTGGCGCGCATGGGTGACACTCATGCCGCACTCACTTACTCCGATAATGCCATGGCGGAACAGGGCGAGACTCCATATGTCTGGCTGTCCCGCGGGGATGTTTTCCTGCAGGCCAAAGAGCCCCGCTTCACAGATTGTTTCGAACGAGCTTTCCAACTCAGCACCGGCGACTGGCTCATTCCTTGGCTGGCTTCACGTGTCTGCGCATACTATGAAAAATTCGCTCTCGCCTTGAAACATGCACAGCAAGCAGTGGAGTTGGATGCCGCCCGGGCAATCGCTTGGGCCCAATTAGGGACGTGCCAACTGGCCCTGAAGCTTCCACACTTGGCTGAAAAATCATTTCTTCAAGCACGTGAACTCGACTCACAATGTCCGGCCGTATATGAAGGCATGAAGCTGATGGCACAAATGGGCCTCTGGCAACGTCTCCGCCTTAATTTGCGCCGCCTATTTTCCTAATGAGCAAATCGAAGTTTGATTGGTTGCTGGCCAAGGCCGTGGAGTTACAGGCCTCTGACCTGCATCTTATCGCGGGAGTCTCTCCAGCGTACCGCATCAATGGCGAGATTGTCATCACGAGCACCGATATCCTTACTGGGGCTGGATTAACAGAAATCACTGGTGACCTGCTCACACCTGCTCAAACCGCCCGCTTTGATGAAGAGTGGGAACTCTGCATCTCACGCCTGCACGAGCATGCAGGCCGCATACGTATCACTCTCTACAAGCGGAACGGCATTCCAGAACTCAGTGTCCGCTTCTGTGGAGACCGCATTCCAGGACGTGAAGAGCTAGGTCTGCCGGAAAAGATCGATGACTTTGCCCGAAGACCTCATGGTTTGATCTTGATCACCGGGCCGACTGGGGCCGGCAAGACCACCACGCTAAATTACCTCGTCAACCTGATCAACAGTGAGCGGCGTTGCAAAATCGTTACTATCGAAGATCCGATCGAATTCGTTCACGAGAATCAGCGGGCAATCGTGGTGCAACAAGAAGTACAAACGGATACCCGCTCTTACAGTCGCGCTTTGGTCCACGCCTTAAGACAAGATCCAGATGTGATCGTAGTCGGGGAGATGCGGGATCATGAGGCGATCAGCACCGCACTGACCGCAGCCGAGACTGGACATTTAGTGCTGGCCACGATGCATTCACCGGATGCAGCCCACGCCTTGGAGCGCGTCATCGGCCTCTATGAAGGCAGCAACCAGCGGCAGATCGTCATGCAATTAGCCAATTCCTTGCAAGGCATCATCGCCCAAGAACTGATCCCATCCGCTGACCGTGCCAAACGTGTACTCGCCTACGAGATGCTGGTGGCCACCGGCGCCGTGCGCAATCTGATCCGCGAGCAGAATATCGCCCAGATCCCGAATGTGCTGGATAACGTCATCCAGACCGGAGCCCGCGATGGGATGGTGCTCATGGACACCAGCCTCCACCAACTCTACTGCAAGTGCCTCATCTCCTACGATACCGCCGTAAGCCATGCCCGCCATCCGGAACGGCTCACCCAGCGTTTCACTTGAGAAAAACAAAAAAGCCGGACCCGCAGGTCCGGCTTAAAGATCTCAAAAAGCACCGCAGTTATTTCAGGCGCAAGGCGATTTGCTTGTCCAGTTCCGCCGCCAGATCGATATCCGAGACACCGGCCTTGGTGCGCACTTGCACAGTCACCTGGGTGACGTTCGGGTCCACTTCCGCGACCTTCACGAACACCGTGCGTTGGTTGACTTTACCCTCAACGGTCTTGTTGATGGTGTCTTCGCGGTTTAGCGTGCCATTAGCCGCGATCACTTCCTTGGCCGCCGCAAAGATTTGGGCAACCGGACGCTCGTAGCTGCTGACAATCTTGTCTTTGATGAAAGGCACGCCAGCCTTCATGTGGCCGTCCACGGTCTTGACACAGCCAGTGAAGAAAACCGTCATCGCAGCCGCCGTAAGCAAAATCATCCAGTTCTTTTTCATGCTTTCGTAATGCAAGACGGAAGCCCCCTCAGCGTCAAGCCTTTATAAGCGCTAAATCATCGATTCTGCTACCCCGCGAGCAGCATCGACACCCTCCCCTGAGTTTGGCTACGGTGAGTCCACGTGAGCAATCCGACCGCCAGCAAACTAAAATTACGCCTGACTCCTGCCGCCGAAAAAGCGGCTCGTTCAGGCCATCCTTGGGTCTATGCGGAACGTATCAAAGAGCAGAACCGGTCAGGAGAACTGGGGGAATTGGCCGTCGTCTATGATAAAAATAATAAGTTCTTGGGGCTGGGCTTGTTCGATCCAGATTCCCCAATCCGCCTCCGGATGCTCCATGCTGGCTCCCCTCAGACGGTGAATGAGGAATGGTGGCAGACACGCTTGCAAAGTGCACTCAACCGTCGCGAAGGCTTGGGCGGAACCGAAACTACGGGTCTCCGGCTCATTTCCGGAGAAAACGACGGCTGGCCAGGCATGGTCGTAGATCGCTTTGATCGCACCTTGGTCCTCAAGCTTTACAGTGGTGTATGGCTGCCGCGATTTGAGGAAACCGTCAACCGCCTGCAGGCTGCCACTCACCCGGAACGTATCGTCCTACGTCTCAGCCGAAACATCCAAGACTTGGCGAAGAAACAATGCAAACTGCAAGACGGCGAAATCGTTTTTGGCAAACCACTGTCCGGCATAGTCGTCTTTAAAGAAAACGGGCTCCGTTTTGAATCCGATGTCTTGCGCGGCCAAAAAACCGGTTTCTTTCTAGATCAGCGCGAAAACCGTCAGCGTGTGGGGCAATTGGCGGCAGGCAAAACTGTGTTGAACGCATTCAGTTTCTCGGGCGGCTTTTCGCTTTATGCCGCTCGCGGCGGAGCCACGAGTGTGACTGATCTGGATATCAGTGCCCATGCGCTGGATGCCGCCAAAAGAAACTTCGCGTTGAACGAAAGCGTGCCCGATGTTGCCCGATGCCAGCATCATTGTGTCCAAGCAGATGCTTTCCAATGGCTGGCCTCAGCCAGTGAACGCTTTGATCTCGTCATTCTGGATCCCCCATCGCTCGCGAAAAGGGAATCCGAGCGACAAGGCGCGATAACGGCTTATGAGAGTTTGGCCGCTTCCGGCATCCGGTTATTGGATAAGAACGGAATCCTCGTCGCAGCCTCCTGCTCCGCCCATGTCACTCCGCAAGAATTCTTCGGAGCCGTGCTTAGGGCTGCTCAAATGAGCCGGCGACCTTTCACTGAGATGGACCGCACCGGCCATGCGCCAGATCATCCGGTCACCTTTCCTGAAGCGATGTATCTGAAGTGTATCTACCTACGCTTCACTTGATTCACCAATCAGAACAGCTTGGACCACTCATCCACCTTGAAGCCAACTGCTCCGCCCTTATCAGTCAGCGCAAAAGGCCGTTTAACCAGATTTCCAGTCTGATTCAGTAGAGTCAGGGCTTCATCCACTGACATGCTTGGCAATTTGTCCTTCATGTTCAGCGCCTTGTAGTCCATGCCAGAAGTATTGAAAAGGCGGCGAAGCTCGCCGTCATAGATAGCCAGCATCCGCTTCAATTCCGCTTTGGTTGGCGGTTGTTCACGGATGGGTATCTCTTGGAAATCGATACCCTGCTCTGCCAAATACTTGAGCGCCTTGCGGCAGGTGTCACAACTGCGATAGACATAGACCTTCGGTTTCATGGCGGAGAAAGTAAGCGCAAGTCCTCCTGCCGCCAAGCCCCAGCCATCTTTCCCTCTTTCCAGCTTTGGGTAACTTCGCCATGCTGGAACGACATGCTGCTTTTGTTCGACATCGGCAACACACATACACACGTGGGCTTGGCCTCCTCTTCCAAGGTCATCCGCCAGACGAATATCCCCACCTCGGAATGGTCTGAACAGACCGCACAGGCAAAGCTGCAAGCTTTTGTCGGCAACAAGAAGATAGAAGGGGTATCACTCGGCAGCGTGGTCCCCAAAGCCACGCCGCATATCCTCAAAGCGGCTTCAAGCTTTGGAAGCGTTTCAACGGTAATACTCACGCACAAGAGCGCAAAAGGAGTCGGCATCAAGTATCCGCAACCGGCCAGCATCGGGGCCGACCGTCTCGCCAATGCCATCGCTGCGAGCCACTACTATCCTTCCCCAGTCGTCGTGGTGGCCTTCGGGACAGCGGTCGCTTTCGACATCATTGACCGGGATAAGAATTACATCGGCGGCATCATCGCCCCTGGCCTATCCGCCATGACGGATTATCTACATGAGAAAACTGCCCTGCTCCCGCGCATCAAGATACGCGATGTGAAAAGCGTGGTCGGCAAGAGCACCGAACAAGCCATGCTCATCGGGGCCGTGCACGGATACCGCGGCCTGATTCGGGAATTGATCCAGGAGCTGAAGTTGGAATTGAAAGCGCGCAAGCTGCCCGTCATCGCCACCGGCGGATACGCCGCCCTCATGGCCAAGGGCATGAAAGAGATCACCGAAGTGCGCCCTTCCCTCACGCTCGAGGGATTGCGTCTGAATTGGCTAGGCAACCAGAAACAGGCTTAATACCGACTAAGCTGACTGGAGCAAGCAGCCACAAGTCCGGCTTGAAACTTCCCGTGCGACTCGGGACACTCCCCGCAATGAATCGGATTGAAGCACGCTTCGCCCAATTGCGGGAAAGCGGTAAAAAAGGTTTTGTCGCGTATATCGGCTCCGGTGATCCAGATTTGGAAGCCACCCGCCAACTGGCTATCGCTTTTGACCGGGCGGGTGTGGACGTCCTGGAACTTGGAGTGCCTTTTAGTGATCCATTGGCTGACGGCATCGTTAATCAGATGGCGGCACAGCGCGGGCTCGAATCCGGCACCACCCCGGCGAAGTTGTTGGCTACCATCACTGCCATCCGAAACGAGTCTCAGGTTCCCATCGTTCTCTACGTTTACTACAATCTCCTCCATAAGCGCGGCCTCAAAGAATTCATCAATGATTGCGCGCAAGCTGGTGTGGATGGCCTTCTGGTCCTAGACCTGCCACCTGAGGAGTCAGACAATTACGAGCAACTCATGGCCGCAGCCGGGTTGAACAATATCTACCTCATCGCCCCCACTACGCCCGAAAGCCGGATGGAGATTATCGCGAAGCGCGCGAAAGGTTTCATCTATTACATCTCGCGTGAAGGCGTGACCGGCATGCAGGAGACGGTGGCGGATAACATCGCCATCATGACGGCGAAAATCCGCCAACATACGACATTACCCATCGCGGTCGGTTTTGGCATCTCTACACCGGAACAAGCTCGTCTGGTAGCCAGCAATGCTGAAGCCATCGTTGTCGGCAGTGCCATCGTGAACCAGATCGCCCAAAACGGAAAAGATGCCAATCTGGCCCCCAAAGTCGCGGCTTTCGTGAAGACTTTGGTGGATGCTATCAAATAACTAGTTTCCATGAAAAAGAGTGCAACGAGTAACCAATCAGACCGTTATGTCATCATCATGGCGGGCGGACGCGGTGAACGCTTTTGGCCGGTCAGCCGGGAGAAGACCCCGAAGCAGTTGATCACCCTCCTCGGCAAACGCTCTTTCTTGCAACAAACGGTGGACCGTGTGCTGCCGTTGGTGCCGTTGAAGAACATTCTCATCATCACCAACGCAACTCAGGCACCGGAAGTACAAAAGCAACTTCCCAAGCTGCCCAAGGATAACATCATCGCCGAACCCGTTGGTCGTGACACGTGTGCAGCCGTGACACTCGGAGCCGCTATCGTCGGCGCCCGTTCCACTACCGCAACCATGGCGGTGCTTCCGGCTGACCACGTCATCCCGGAGGAAAAGAAATTCCAACAGGTGCTGAGTGATTGTTTTGATCTCGCCTCACGCGGGCGGGCGATTGTCACCATCGGCATCAAGCCCACCGAACCCGCCACCGGTTATGGTTACATCCATGTCGGCGAGCCTCTGCCTCCTCCACATGGAGTGAAGAAATACAAATCCACTTTCTTCCGGGCGGAGAAGTTCGTGGAAAAACCAGATCTGGAGACGGCCTTGGGATATGTGAACAGTGGTCATTACCGCTGGAACGCCGGCATGTTCATCTGGTCATTTGTGACCATCACGGAAGCACTGGAGAAACATCAGCCCGAGATGCTCGCTGCCTGCCATCGTTGGTTTGATGCCGCCAAGTCGCCCGCCAAATTGAAAAAAGTGCTGGCGAAGGAGTATCCGGACATCAAAAAGATCTCCATCGACTTCGCCCTCATGGAAAAGGCGCACAATGTCGTGGCGGCGGATGGTGCCTTTGCGTGGGACGATCTCGGCGCCTGGCCTGCCCTCGCTCATCATGTGAAGACGGATTCTGCCGGGAATGCTGCCGTAGGTGATTTCATCCATGTGGATGCGGCACGTAATGTCATCTATGACGCCCGCACCAAGAGCCGCACCCCCATTTGTCTGGTCGGCATGAAGGATTCCATCGTGGTCCAGACCGATGACGCCACCCTCGTGGCCCACAAATCCCAAGCCCAAAAAATCAAAGAGCTCGTTAAAAAACTGGCCGAGGATGCCAGGTTGAAGAAGCTGGTTTGAACGCCAATCGGGCTTGAAAGTTCTTTCCATCCGCCGCTTGC
>CAZRGY010000008.1:0-5519 GCA_964599715.1 uncultured Verrucomicrobiota bacterium
GGTCGATATCGCATCCACCGCTGGCCCCTTATGCTCATACGTCAGGAACCCGCCGTGACAGTGTGTGACACCCGTCACTCCCGCCTTGGCGGCTTTGTCCTGCGCCTGCGCAATCATCGCGGGTGACACATCCACCGCATACACTTGCGCCCCGCGCTTTGCCGCCTGCACCGCAAACGTTCCTGTGCCTGCACCAAAATCGATCACCACGGAGCCCGTCTTCACGCCCAGCATGTCGAGCGCTGCCTCGCTTTCCTTCACCGCGTCCCGGAAATCCGCATGGCTGCTGTCATACACCTCTGCCTCTGCCGGTTGGGAGTAATCCTTGCCGACCTGTTTGAATTCATCGTAACGCCAACTTTGGGGGATTTTTATCATCACTTGCTCCAATTACGTCTTAGCAGAACCTGCCCCTGCAATTTCCGCCGGTCAACCGGCAAAACGCCATCTCATGTCTTCTGTCTCTCCCGCACTTGCCAATTTCCCGCGCCTCGCCATACTCCGACCCATTCGTTTTGATCCATGAGCACATTGAATTTTGCCATCATCGGTACCGGCGGCATCACGCTGCAAAACCATCTTCCCGGCCTCGCCCTTTGCCCGGACGTCAAAGTCACGGCCCTGTGTGACGCCAATCCGGCCACGCTCGAGACCGCCCGCCAGCAGACTGGAGCGCCTATCGCCACCTCGAAGTGGGAAGAGATTGTCGAGCGCGATGACATCCACGCCATCATCATCGCGACGCCGAATGTGTTCCATCCGCCGGTGGCCCTCGCTGCCGCCCGTTCTGGTAAACACATCCTTTGCGAGAAACCTCTGGCCCTAAATGCCGCTGATGCCGCTCAGATGGCTGCTGAGGCCGACAAGGCCAATGTGCGTCACATGACCGCCTTCACCTACCGCTTTGTCCCGGCGATGCGTTACTTGCATCATCTCATCGGGCAAGGGGATCTTGGCACGCCTTATCACTACCGTTCCTGCCGTTTGCAGGATTGGGGCACCCGCAATGTCGGTTGGCGTCAGCAGAAGAAGATGGCCGGCACTGGCGAGATCGGGGACATGCTCAGCCACCGCATCGACTTTGCCCACCACCTCATCGGCCCGATGAAGCGCCTCGTGGCGAACCTAATGACGCTGACTCCTGTTCGTGGTGGTGCGCCGAATGATACTGATGACTGGGTTTCCATCCTCGCCGAATTCGAGTGCGGCGCATCTGGTGTGCTGGAAAGCTCCAAGCTCGCCAGTGGTGTGAACGAGAGCTGGCGCAGTCCCGACCGCGTGGAACTGAACGGTAGCGAAGCCAGCTTCAGCTTCACTACGGGCACTTGGAATGAACTGCAATACGGCAAGGTCGGTGGTCCCGGCCTGAAGACCATCACCATTCCCAAGGAATTCTTCGTGATGCCCGGCAGTCCGCGTGACCCCGGTGTGGGCGATCCGCTCATCACCTTCCGCTACGACCAGGCCGTCGAATTTGTGAACGCCATCCGCGAGCAGCGCCAGTGCAGCGTGAACTTCCACGATGGTGCCCGTGCGCAATCCGTCATGGATTCCGCCGTGAAATCCTCCGAGATCAAGCAGTGGATTGAACTGTAAGCCCGCGTGGCTTACGGTAGTCGTATGACTCCCAGCCGTACCGCCATCTTGGGAAGACGTTCACTCGTCTTTCTATGGATGCTGTGTGGGGCGTTGTTTGTAGTCCTCTGGGTTTACCCTATCGGCAACAAACTCTTGCGCCTGACGAACCTCGCTTCGGGAGTAGTTTTCTTCACTGGAGCGCTTTGGTTCTGGTGGGGGAAGAAGCAAGTCCGCATCCCGATACTTGCCGTGGGAGCCATTCTGCTCGCCTTGGTGCTTTTGCCTTCACGCGCCGTTTCCGTTGCCTCTCTGCAGCAGCGTTACACACTGGCCTTGGATCGCTACCAAGGGACCTTGTACGTCTGGGGTGGCGAGAATCGCCGGGGTATCGATTGTTCCGGCCTCGTTCGCCAAGGCATGGTGGATGCCACTTTCAACGAAGGCCTTGCCACCTTGAATGGCAAACTGATACGCCAAAGTCTGGCGCTCCGTTGGTTTGATTGCTCGGCTGAAGCTTTGAAAGATGAGTATCGCGGTTTCGCCAAAAAGCTTGGTGAGACCAAAGCGCTTCATCAGCATGACCATGCGGATTTGCAGCCCGGCGATTTCGCCATCACCTCAGATGGCGTTCACGCGCTTGCTTACCTCGGGGACGAGACTTGGATCGAAGCCGATCCCGGCACTCACAAGGTCATCTTGGCCAAGAAGGGGGATGCTAATCCGTGGCTGGCGCGACCAGTGGCTTTGATGCGTTGGTCTATGCTGGCCAAAAATGAATAAGCCGTACAGAATTTACCCCCTACATAACATGAATAAAACAGCAGTAGTAACCGGTGCCGGCAGCGGCGTGGGACAGGCCGTGGCCATCAAATTCGCCCAAGAGGGCTGGAACGTGGCGTTGGTCGGCCGGCGCTCGGATGCCTTGGAGGAGACGATGGAGAAGGCGGGCAATCTGCGTCTGCGCATGCTGAAATGCCCTTGTGACATCGGCGACGAGGCTGCCGTGAAAACGATGGGGGCCAAGGTGTTGGAGGTTTACGGGCACGTGGAAGTGGTGGTGAATGCCGCTGGAACGAACACGGCCAGGCGTCGCTTGAACGAACTCTCCACGTCGGATTACCACATGATCTTGAATGCGAACCTGAACGGTTCTTACTACGTGGCCCAGGCGTTCTTGCCCAAGATGCGTGAGCAGAAGTCTGGCACGATCATCAATGTCATTTCCGAGGCCGGACGTATCGCCAATCCCAAGGCCGGTCCAGCGTATATCGTCTCCAAGTTCGGTCAGGCCGGTCTCACACAGGCCATCAATGTGGAAGAGCGCCAGAACGGCATTCGCGCCTGTTCCATCTTCCCCGGTGATATCAACACTCCCTTGCTGGATCGCCGTCCCGTGCCGCCGCCGATGGAAGCACGTGTGAACATGCTTCAACCTGAGGACTTGGCGGATACGGTGTGGCTGGTGGCCAACCTGCCGGCAAGGGCGGTGATTGAGGAGATTTTGATCCGGCCAAAGTAAATTTCAAACCGCAGAATACGCGGAATACACAGAAACGGCGTGCTGGAAATAGCACGCCGTTTTTTTTGGAGCGCCGAGCTCTTGCTCGGCGTGAGTAATGTTTACTTTGGGTATTCTTGCCGAGCAGTAGCTCGGCGCTCCGCTAGTTGCCGTGCCTCGCACCTGTATCGGCTGTTTTCTCGGACGTGACGCGGTTGGTTAGAGAGCGTTTCCAGCTTTCAGAGAGCAAGGGGATTTCCGCCAGTTCCGCCGCCGCTGCGAGATCATCCGTACGATGGTGCATGACCTGGTTGGCGGCCTCGATGGTCCAATGCGGGTAGGGACGCTCAATCAGTTTGAACTCATCACCGGCAGTGACATTACCTTCTTTGATGACCCGGAAATACCAGCCGGTTTTGCCATTACGCTCCACTTGCAAGGCGAGGTCTTTGACATGCCATTTGAGGGCAAGCTTCCCGCAAGGCTGTCGTGGCTGGGAGATCTGAACGATTGTTTCACCGAGAGCATATATGTCGCCGATGCAGACTTCCGTTTCGAGCAGTCCTTCAGTGGTGAAGTTTTCACCGAAGGCACCGTGTTGGGCCAGCGGGAGGTTCAATTGAATCCGCCAATGGGGATAATGCTCCAGTGGATAGACATTCACAGCCTTGTCCGCGCCGCCGTGATTGACGAGGTCTGCCTGCCCGTCACCTGCGAGACTCATCTTTGATAGCCAGACAGAGCCTTGCACAGGTTCTTTGAAGATGCCTGTGGTCCAAGTCTTCATGCCGCCGGAGAAGTTCGGAGTTTCCACCGTTTTCACGGGACTCACTTGGATGGAGAGGAGCTTTTTCATAACGGCACTTGATACTCTGGGCCATGGCGGACAAATTCATCCAGTCACGCGCCGCAATAAAGCACACAAATATGTCCGACGCCATCAATCGTCATCGTTCCATGGTGGAAAAGTTTCCCGCCAATGAAATGGCCCGCTTCAGTCTGGGAAAAGCCCTGTTCGATGACGGCCAATTCACCGAAGCCAAAGAGCAATTCGTGGTCGCCTTGCAAAAGAAACCTGATTGGATGGTAGTGCAGATACTCATCGGGAAGTGTGATTTGCAAGCGGGCGATAAAGCCGGAGCCAAGAAAGCGTTTGAGCGGGCTCTCCAGCTAGCCATCGAGCAGAACCATGATGGTCCGCGCGAAGAGATGCAGCAGATGCTGGCCGAGCTGGCCTAGCCGCCGAGGTAGGCGCTCCGCACCTGATCGTTTGCCCTCAGCTTGGCTGACTCGTCATGGAGGATGATCTCGCCGCTCTCCAGCACATAACCGCGCTGTGAGATCTCCAGAGCCCGGTTCGCGTTCTGCTCCACCAGGAGGATGGTGATGCCTTGCTGTTGATTGATCTCCACGATTTTCTCGAAAATCGTTTTGACGAGCAGGGGAGCGATGCCGAGCGACGGTTCATCCAGCATCAGGAACTTCGGTTTGCTCATCAAAGCTCGTCCGATGGCGAGCATCTGTTGTTCGCCACCGCTGAGCGTGCCCGCCAGTTGCTTCAAGCGTTCCTTTAACCGGGGGAAGATGTTGAACACGTTCTCCATGTCCTGCGCGATGCCCGGCTTGTCGTTGCGCAGATAAGCACCCATCTTCAGATTTTCCAGCACGCTGAGATTGGCGAAGACCATGCGGCCTTCAGGCACCTGTGAAAGCCCCATGCTGACAACCTTGTGGGCGGGCTCATTGAAAATGGATTTGCCCTCGTAAGTCACGGAGCCGCTCTGGGCCTTGATCAGGCCCGAGATGGCCCGCAGCGTTGTGCTTTTGCCTGCGCCATTTGCACCGATGAGCGTGACGATCTCGCCCTTGTTCACCGTCAACGAAATCCCGCGCAGGGCATTGATGGCCCCGTAGCTGACTTTGAGGTCTTTGATCTCCAGCATTACGGTCAGGCGGGTTGTTCCTCACCGAGATATGCCTCGATGACTTTCGGGTGACGTTTGATCTCGGTGGGCGTGCCTTCGGCGATCTTCACCCCATAATCCAGCACGGTGATGCGCTCGCAGAGGTTCATCACCAGTTGCATGTCATGCTCGACCAGCAGGACAGCGATCTTGAACCGGTCTTTGATGGAGCGGATGAGCCCGGCGAGCTCGGCCTTTTCCGTCGGGTTCATGCCGGCGGCGGGTTCATCGAGCAAGAGGAGTTTCGGTTGTGTGGCCAGTGCGCGGACGATCTCCAAACGCCGTTGATCGCCATAAGGCAGATTCTTCGCGTCTTCATCGCGCAAGCGGCCCAGCTTGAAAATCTCCAGCAACTCCATCACCCGCTCATCCACTTCTTTCTCGGCGGCTTGATAAGCCTTGCCGCGCCAGAGCGCCTGCCGCACTCCATGGGAGCGATGCACCTGCATGGCGGCGCGCACATTGTCGAACACACTCAG
>CAZRGY010000008.1:5619-24630 GCA_964599715.1 uncultured Verrucomicrobiota bacterium
GCCATCATGATGATGATGATGAGCAGCGAGTAGATGATCATGCGGTATTCCGCCACGGGCCGCAGCATCTCCGGCAATACCGTCAATAGAATCGCCGCGATGATAACGCCTACCGTCCGGCCCATGCCGCCAAGGATGACCATCACAACAATCTCAAACGATTTCATGAAGTCGAATCCCGTAGGAGCCAACACCGTCTTGTGGTGCGCATAGAGCCCGCCTGCAATACCCGCGAAGAACGCGCCGACCACGAATGCCGTCACCTTGTATCGCGTGGGGTTGATGCCCATGGCACTGGCCGCCACTTCATCATCATGCACGGCGATGAATCCGCGTCCGTAGGTTGAGTTCACCAAGGAGGTGACGACATAGATGGTGATGGCTGCGGCCGCCCATGCCCAGAAAAAGTTGGTGTAATTCGGAATGCCCGTGAGTCCGCTCGCGGCTCCGACTGCCTCCATGTTTTGGAAAATCACCCGGATGATCTCGCCGAAACCCAAAGTCACAATCGCCAGATAATCTCCCCTTAAACGCAAAGTCGGCACACCGACGGCCAGACCACAGATCGCCGCCATCAAACCGCCAAGGATCAGACCGCCGAGCAGCAGGAAAGGGGCAGCAGATTCTGGGGCATGCTTTGCGCAGGCGATGGTGAACGAGGCGGCGGTATAACTCCCTACCGCCATGAACCCCGCATGCCCCAGACTGAACTGGCCGGTATGGCCCATGATGAGGTTCAGGCTGACCGCAAGGATGATATTGATGCCAATGTCGATACCGATGCCGAGGTAGTAACGGTTGAAGTGCCCGGAAAAAGCGGAGATGATCGCGATCAGGACGATCGCGATAGTCAGCCATCTTTTTGCTCCGGACTTCATCAGACTTTTTCCGTTTGCTGTTTACCCAGCAGACCTGAGGGACGAAACATCAGGATCAGGATAAGAATGCCGAAGGCGATGGCATCGCGATAATTCGAGATGCCTTTCATCCCACCGGCAAACGTTTCAATCACGCCCAATAACAAGCCACCCAGCGCCGCTCCCGGCAGGTTGCCGATGCCGCCCAGCACCGCGGCCACGAATGCCTTCAGCCCTGTTTGCACGCCCATCAAGGGGTCGATGCTTGAATAGTTCATCGCGAAGAGGATGCCGCCTGCAGCCGCGAGTGCTGAACCCAATCCGAAGGTGAACGAGATGATGTGATTCACATTCACCCCCATGAGCGCTGCCGCTTGTGGGTTAAATGATACGGCGCGCATCGCCGTGCCGATCTTGGTGCGCTGCACGATCAGTGTAAGACCGATGAGCAGCAGCACAGTCGTCACCAGCACGATGACTTGGGCACTGCCTACCACCACGCCGCCAATATCCCAAGTGGCATTGGGAATCAGGTCAGGGAACTTGCGAGGCGAGGCACCAAACACCTTTTCATGCTGGCAGGTGTATTCGATGAAGAGCGAGACACCGATGGCCGTGATGAGTACCGTGAGCCGGGGGCGACTGCGCAAAGGCCGATAGGCGAGCAGCTCGATGATGACGCCGAGCAAGGCACATATCCCCATGGCCAAAGCCAGCACCACAATTCCGCCGAGATAGCTCTCGGCGGGGATGACCTTGCTCACCGGCCCGGCGAGGTAATAGCCCGCGAATGCACCGAGCATGAAGACATCCCCATGGGCGAAATTGATGAACCGCAACACGCCATAGACCATCGTGTAGCCGAGCGCGAGGAGGGCATAGATGGCCCCCAGTGCCAGGCCGTTGATCAGTTGTTGCAGCAGGTCAGTCATCCTTCAGCAGTAAAAACCACAGTTTTAGGCGGGTCTACGGCTGGATGGATTGCAGGAACTTGTAACCCCCGTCTTTGATCTGGAGGATGACGGCGGATTTGTCAGCGTCGCGTTTCGCGTTGATCGTGATGGAGCCGGTGACGAGCGTCAGGTCCTTGGTTGAGGCGATAGCGTCACGCAATTTGGCGGCATCCGTGCCGCCCGCCCGCTTGATGGCATCCGCCAGCAACATCATGGAGTCGTAACCATTGGCCGCGAGCGCATCCGGCACCTTGCCGTTGAAACGCTTCTGGTAGCTGGCGAGGAACTTCTTGCTCATATCGGAGCCCACGTCCGGGTGGTAGTGGGTGGAGAAGTAATTACCTTCGACCGCCTCTTTGCCGATCTCTGTGAGTTTTTCCGACTCCCAGCCGTCACCACCGAGCAGGGGAACATCCAAGCCGAGCTGCTTGGCCTGGATGCAGATGAGGGCGACATCCGTGTAATATCCGGGGACGAATACCGCATCGGGGCTGCTGGCGCGGATGGTGGTCAATTGCGCTTTGAAATCTTTGTCACCGCCGTTGTAGTCCAGCTCGGAGGTGATGGTGCCACCATTGGCCTCAAACTTGTCTTTGAAGAATTTTGCCAATCCCTTGCTGTAATCGCTCTTGGCATCCGTGAAGATGGCGACCTTCTTGGCCTTCAAAGTCTGGGAGGCGAAGTTCGCCATGACCGTGCCCTGGAAGGGGTCGATAAAGCAGACGCGGAAAATATAATCACCCGTCTCAGTCACCTTGGGATTGGTGGAGGAGGGGGAGATCATCGGAATCTTGTTCTGCTGACAGATGGGGGCGGCTTCGAGTGAACGGCTGGAAGCCACTTCACCGAGGATCGCGACCGCGCTATCACGGGAGATGAGCTTGTTCACCACGGTAGCTGGCTCACCGGGCTTGGACTGGGTGTCCTCCGTCATGAGTTTGATCTGCTTGCCGAGCACGCCACCGGCCGCGTTGAGTTCCTCCACGGCGAGCAGGGTGCCTTCATGGGAAGAGATGCCGAAAGTGGCCTCTTTGCCGGTCAGGGAGGCGTATTCGCCCACCTTGATGACATCACCACCACCGCCACCCGCTCCTCCACTGGAGGGGCCCTTATCACAACCGACCAGCAGGAGAGCCAGAAGACAGACGGCCCAGATACCGTTAGCGCCAGTTAAATGTGCCAGTTTCATAGCGGTTTTATTGTCAGGCATTTGCGATTTTCGTTTGGAACTATCTAATCCTTCAGAAAGTAGAAAAATACCGGGCGGCTTTCAACCCCTCATACCGGGGAAATCGTGATTGGTCAGTTCGAGAGATTTGCCCGGCAAAGTCCCGATCCTCTGGCCAATGGCATATATTAGGGATGATAGTTTGACCTCGGAAGAATGTTGACCTACCGTCCGGTAGAATTTCATGGAACTTTCCGAGTTGGAAACCAGAGACCGTATCGTGGCATCTGCACTGGCGCTTTTTGCCAGGCGAGGCTATGCGGCTACCTCCATCCAGGACATCGTAAGTGCGGCGCAGGTCACCAAGCCCGCGCTTTACTATTATTTCGAGAGCAAAGCCGCCTTATATCAGTCCATTGTGGACCGCGCCCATGAAGAGCGGTTCCAGTTGATGCAGGCCACCGTGGACAAGGGCGGGGAGATCCGTGAGCAACTTATCGAGATCATCGCCGGGAGGTTTGAGTATCTGGTGAAGAATCGGGATCTCATGCGTATTGCCTACGCCACGGCTTTTGCGGCCGAAGAGGAGCTTCCTCCGGAGATCAAACGGCTGGATAAGGCGCTGCGAAATTTCGATTTCATCCACGATGTTATAGCTGAGGCCCAGAAACGGGGAGAGCTGGAGTTGCGCTATGACAGCCGGGAACTGGCCTTTGCCATCCATGGTTTGATGAATATTTACATCATGAACGACCTCTTGCACCCGGAGTGCAAGCTGTGCCGGCCCACAGCGGAGCGGATCGTGGACCTTTTCCTCTCAGGTGCCGCCCCGGACGGCACGGCCAATCGAACAAAATCCAAAGCATGAAGTTGACGTATCCCATTTGCTCTCTGGCGCTGTTAGCGGCGCTGGTTTTCACCGGTTGCGACCGGGCCGCTGCTGATAAAGCTGCCAAAGGCGCACCGGCTGGTCCGCCCGTTATCCAAGTGGTGGTAGTGAAAGCCGAGCAACGACCAGTGAAGGAGGCGCTCTCACTGGTAGGCACTCTTGCCGCGAATGAATCCGTGGAGATCAAGTCGGAGATCGACGGGGTGATCCAGGAGATACTCTTCAACGAAGGGGATCCCGTGAAGAAGGGGCAGTTGCTTGTGCGTCTTGATGAGACCCGGTTGGTGGCCTCACTGAATGAGGCGGAAGCCAATTTCGCACTCTCCAAGGCGAACCATGAACGCTCCAAGGCATTGCTGAAGGGGGAGCTGATCTCCCAGCAGGAATACGATCAGACGTTTGCCAGCTTTCAAGGGAATGAAGCCTCAGTCGCCATCAAGAAACGCGAGCTGAAGGATACCCGGATTTACGCACCGTTCGATGCCGTGGCGAGCAGCCGCAATGTCAGTCCTGGCCAGGTCATCAGCAAGAACTCCATCATAACGTATCTGGTGGATATCGATCCGGTGAAGGCGGAGTTCAATGTGCCTGAACGTTTCTTGGGCCAGCTCCAGCCCGGTCAGCGGGTGGAATTGAACGTGGCGGCCTTTCCGGGACGCACGTTCGGCGGATTGGTGTTCTTTGTCTCGCCGTTCATCAATCCGGATACACGTACGGCTTTGGTGAAAGCACAATTGCCTAATGAATCTCGTGAGTTGAAACCCGGCATGTTCGCCAATCTCGAATTGGAACTGGCTTTGCGAGAGAACGCCATCGTCATACCGGAAGCGGCCATCAGCCAGATCCGCGAGGGCAATCGTGGCATGATTTATGTCATTGATGAGAATTCCACGGTGCAGTTGCGGGCAGTCACTTTGGGTGTGCGTATGCCCCGGTTTGTGGAGGTGGTGGAAGGTTTGAAGGAAGGTGAACAGATCGTGGTGGAAGGCGTGCAGAAGCTTGGTCCCGGGGCCAAAGTGAAACCGGCGCCGCCTGCTTCGGCAGAACCTTATCTCTGGGAGAAACCGGCAGCGGATGCCGCTAAACGTTGATCTGAGCGCGCCATGGTCTTATCTCAAATCAGCATCAAACGCCCGGTGTTGGCCACCATGATGAGCCTCTTGCTCGTCTTGTTCGGCGTCATCGGATTGCAGCGCCTGCCGGTCCGTGAGTTGCCGGATATCGATCCGCCCATCGTCAGCGTCACGACCATTTATCCCGGTGCCAGTGCGGCGGTGGTAGAGACGGAAGTCACGGAACGCCTCGAAGAGGCCATCAACAGCATCGAGGGTATCAAGACGCTCACCAGCCAGAGCCGCGAACAGCTCAGCACGGTGACGGTGGAGTTCGAACTGTCACGTGATGTAGATCTTGCCGCGCAGGATGTGCGTGATCGTGTCTCCCGTGTGCGCGGGGCGTTGCCGGATGACATCGATGAGCCGGTTGTGGCCAAGCAGGATGCGGACGCGAATCCCATCATGTGGATCGGCGTGAACAGCGACCGCTATACACCGGTGGAGTTGACGACCATCGCCGAGAAACAGATCAAGAACCGTCTGGAGACCATCAAGGGCGTGTCTTCCATCCGCATCGGTGGTGAAAAACGTTTTGCCATCCGCTTGTGGTTGGATTCTGCCAAACTCGCTGCCCGTCAGCTTACCATCATCGATGTGCAGAACGCGTTGCGGGCGCAGAATGTGGAGCTGCCGAGCGGTCGCGTGGAAAATCTTGATCGCGAGATGACCATCCAGACCTTGGGTGAGTTGAAGACGGCGGAGGAGTTTAACCGGCTCGTCTTGAAAAATGATGGCGCCACGATCGTGCGCCTGCGGGATGTGGGCGAAGCTCGCGACGGGGTGGAGGATGAGCGCACTATCGCACGGAACAATGGCAATCCCTGCATCTTCCTGGGTATCGTCAAACAGTCCAAGGCGAACACCGTGCAAGTGGCTGATGATGCCAAAGCAGAGCTGGAGAAGCTGAAACCATCTCTGCCAGCGGGCATCAACATGGCCATCAATTACGATGAGTCCATCTATGTGAACCGGGCCATCACGGAGGTTTGGGAGACACTTGTGGTGGCTTTCGGGCTGGTCATCGTCGTCATCTACCTGTTCCTGCGCGATCTGCGCTCCACGCTTATTCCGGCGGTGGTTATCCCGGTATCCATCGTGGCCACTTTTGCCATCATGTATATGCTGGGGCATTCCGTGAACATCCTCACGATGCTGGCCTTGGTGCTGGCGATCGGCGTGGTCGTGGATGACGCCATCGTGGTATTGGAAAATATCTACCGTCATATCGAGGCGGGCATGAAACCGATGGCAGCCGCGAAGAAGGCGATGGATGAGATCGGTTTTGCCATCATCGCCATCACGGTGGCGTTGGTGGCGGTGTTCATTCCGCTCACCTTTTTGCAAAGTGCCACCGGGCAATTGTTCTCGGAATTTGCCGTGGCGGTGGCGGGTTCGGTGGTGATCTCGGCTTTCGTGGCCTTGACGCTGACACCGATGATGGCCGCCCGGGTGTTGAAGCCGGTGGATCACCGGCATGACAACTTTGTGCTGCGGGCTTTTGAAGGCGTGCTCAATTTTTTCCAACGCATCTACGCTGCCGCGTTGGGCTGGTCACTGAAGCATCGTTTTCTAGTCGTGCTGGTCGGCTTGGGCAGTATGTGGCTGATGGTGGTGGCCTATAACAAACTTGAAAAAGAGTTTCTGCCCGAAGAAGACAAAGGCCGACTCCTGTGCATTGTGTTCGGGCCGGAAGGTTCCACCTCAGAGTATACGGACCGTATCATGATGGAGCTGGAAGGGATTTTGCAGACGGTTCCGGAAGTGGAAGCATATGGAGCAATTGTGGCTCCAGGATTCACTGGTCCCGGCTTGGCGAATAACGGTATCGGTTTCGTGCGACTCAAGGATGGTGAGCGGCGTTCAGTGCAGGAGGTCGTGAATGCGCCGGGCGGCATTCGCAGCCAGTTCTTCGCCAATATCGAAGGAGCCATCGCCATCCCGCAGATACCTAAATCGATTGGACGTGGATTCGGTGCGCCGTTCCAGCTCGTCATCAAAGCGCCGGACTTGGAGCAGCTAGACAAGTATGTGACTTCACTGCTCACCAAATTGCGCAAGACTGATTATCTGCAAAACGCGCGCACTTCGTATGAGATCAACAAGCCCGAGTTGCGTCTGGATATCGATCGTGATCGTGCGGCGGCCCTGGGGGTGAGTATCGCAGATATCTCGCGGACACTACAGGTGCTTTACGGCGGATTGGACCTGAGCAAAATCAAGAAAGACGGTAAGGAATACGATGTCATCGCCCAATTAGAGCGCGAATCCCGTCTGACGCCGCAGACGCTCGAACAGCTCTACGTGCGGAACAACAAGAATGAACTGATCCAGCTTAGCAGCTTGGTGACACGGCGCGTGGGGGCGGCACCCAATGCGATCGAACATTATGACCGCATGCGTAGCGCCACCATCTCGGCCTCTATCGTGAATGTGCCTTTGGGCACGGCCATGGAACGGGTGGAGAAGATTGTGGAGGAAGACTTGCCGGAAGGGTTTCTATCCACCTGGGCCGGTGAATCGCGCGACTTGCGGGAGGCAGGCTCGCAGATCTGGTGGGTGCTGGGCATTGCTTTGATCATCGTTTACATGGTGCTGGCCTCGCAGTTCGAGAGCATGGTGCATCCTTTCACGGTCATGCTGGCCGTGCCGCTGGCCGGTGTGGGGGCGATGGGCGGGCTGTGGCTGATGGATTGGTTGGGCAAGAGCGGCATCATCACTCCCTTGCCAGCCATGAACATCAACCTGTTCAGTCAGATTGGCATCATCTTGCTCGTCGGTTTGGTGACCAAGAACTCCATTCTGCTGGTCGAGTTTGCGAATCAGGAATGTGCTGCGGGCAAGGATCCATTGAAAGCTATGCTGGAAGCGGGCAAGGTGCGTTTGCGGCCCATTCTGATGACGGCGTTCTCGACCATCGCGGGTATCTTGCCGATCGCCATCGGGTTTGGTGCCGGTGCCGAGAGTCGGCGCCCCATGGGCGTGGCGGTCATTGGTGGGATGCTTACGAGCACCTTCCTGACCTTGCTGGTCATCCCGGTGGTTTACACCTTGCTAAGCGACGTGACAGCTTGGCTAAAGAGGCGCTTCTTCAAACATGAAACGACTGGCGGGACAGAGGAGTTGCAAGAAGTGACCGGCAAGTAAGCCGCGTTCACTTATCCTGATTCATCGAGCGAGAAATCACGCTGCCATGGGCAGTCGCTTGTTTGCGACGTCCCAGAAAGAAAACAGCTATGATGGCGGCTATGAAGCAGATGACACCCAAGGAAAGCTTCAGCCAATCTGGACCGCCAGTTGGTGGCATCACCACCGCCGTTTGCGCAAGTTCAGCCGCGGAATCCACGGCTTTGACGGCTGCAACGGCCGCGGGAGCTGCGGGCTTGGCCGGGGCAGTCTCAACAGGTGCTGCCACTGGTTTAGCCATGGTTTGTGGAGCAGGCTTTGTTTCAGGTTCGCGCGGGAGAGGCACGATGTCTGTAGCCTTCACGACCTCAGTTGGCTGTGAAGGGGTGATGCTAAATGAAGGCTCAGCGAGAGTGGCTGCTGGAATTGCAGACGGAATGGCTGCTGGGGCTGAGGCAGTGGCGGAGGAGGCAGCCGGAGTGTTGGGTGTCGGCTCGGTGGGCACTTTCATCTTGGTTGTGGTGCTCTGGCTCAACTCTGCTTTGGGCTCAGGTGCAGTGACGGGAGTAGCCTTAGGCTGCATCACCGGAGCTGGCTGAGGCGTCGGTTTAGACGCCGGGGGCTTGGTGGCGCTAGCCACTGGGGCGTTGGTCGGCTTGGGCTCCGGTTTGAGCGGACCTTTGACGATGATCGAGGGCACTATTTTCTTTGGTTCTGGTGCCGGGGTAGGCTTCGGAGCGTCCTTGGGCTTGCTGGCTTTGGCGATGGTATTGGTTGCCGGAGTTTCGCCGGGGCGTGGTTTGCGCGGAAAGTAGGGGATGGTGGGAGCGCCGCCAGCAGCATCCACTGACCAAGCGATCATCTTCTTGTTTTGCACGGCCAGCCCGGTGATGAAGGGGCGCTCATTCTTGGCCATGTCCTTGTAGAACTGCTTGTAGATAGCGGTGATCTCTAGGTCGAAGGGCGTGCCGTACATCACGCCGCTGCCATCATGCAGAATAAAGATAGTAAGATCATCGGACTGGCTCGCGATGGGCTTAAGCTTCGCAATGGCGGCTTCCAACTTCGGTTTGCCCTTGTATCTTATCTTACGGACTTGCTGATCAATGGCTTGGGCTTGGCTCTTGGCCAATTCGGGGCGCCAGACAAGAGGTGGGGAAAAAGCGGTATCGACTTCTTCATCGAAGCTCCAGACAGCATAGACATCGCCTGGTTGCATCCGGCCATACAAGCCGTCCACGATCAGATCATAAACCAACGTAGGCGTGATCTCATCCAGCCTCCGCATGCTGTAAGATGAGTCAACGAGGATAAAGAACCGGAAGGGCGGTGTTTTGTCCGCCGATGATTGGGCTGGCGCAGAAGCGCAGAACAGCATGACCAAGGACAACAGGGCTAAGCGCAAAAGTTTCATCGTCCAGCGTTCTTAAAACGGTACAGTTCCCGGCGGTTATGGTTTTCTACGTCCGTATCCAAATCGTTCAGGGCCGAGTGAACCATGGCGATGAAATTGGTGCAACTCGCCGCTGAGGCCCCAAAATTGATGACCGTATCCCGTTCAGCGTAATCATCCGTGACCACCATGACTTCGCCGTAGTCCTTCATTCGGTAGGCTGCCCGCTCGATCAGGTCGTCCGCCGTATTGCCCGGGCCAGAATAGAGAATCTCCATCTCCGGGCTCGAAACGGCTTTAGGCGTTCCGCTGGGCGCACGGGAGCCGTCAAATATGATGGTGATGGGGGTGCTGATGGCGTCCCGATAACGGGTAAGCACGTGGATCAGTTCGTCCCGGGCGGCCGCCGAATGGCGCGCCTTGCCGGGAGCGATCTCTGGCCAGCCATGCAGCAGGCTGTATCCATCCACTAGTATCCGTAGCAACGGCATGGCGGCAGGCTAGCAGGAGGGGGCTGGCTTGAAAATGCCCAATCCGAGTGGAGGTTTCCGGCTGATTTGAGGCTTGAATAATACGCGTTCCCCGCAATGACTATCTGCCGCATGAAATCCAGACCGCCGATTCCAGTGACAGTTTTGACCGGTTTCCTCGGAGCGGGGAAAACCACGTTGATGAATCATATCCTGACCCAGCCGCACGGCTACAAGATCGCCGTCATCATCAACGAGTTCAGTGAAGTGAATGTGGACAGCCGGTTGCTGGTGAATGCGGATGAGGAAGTGATCGATCTCAATAACGGCTGCCTTTGCTGCCGGGTGCGCGGTGACCTCGTCAAGAGCATGAGCATGCTCGTGAACCATAACAAAAAGTTCGATTACGTGCTGGTGGAGACGACTGGCCTCGCCGATCCCAGTCCGGTGGCCCACACCTTCTTCATCCCTGATCTCGCAGACAAGGTGCGGCTGGATGGCATCGTCACGGTGGTGGATGCCCGGCATGTGGAGCAGGAACTGAAGCAGGCTCCCGAAACCCGCCAGCAGATCGGGTTTGCCGATGTCATCATGCTGAACAAAACGGACTTGGTGACGCCGGCTGAAGCAGACCGCATCGAGCATCAAATACGGCACATGAACCAGCTCGCGAAAATCTTCCGGACCGAGCGGTCGCAGATCGATCTGGCAAAGATCCTTGATCTCAAAGCGCGGGACATCAGCACGGCCAAGGATATCCAGGTAGAGGAGGAGCATCATGATGATTGTGAAATCTGTGATCATGATCATGACCACGATCACGGGCATGGACACGACCATGACCATGGTCATGGTCATGCGCATCACGATAACGAAGTCGCTTCCTTCTTTGTGAAAGAGTCGCGGCCCCTCGACCAGGTGAAGATGGAGAAATGGTTGAGCGAATTGCTCAGTGGTGAAGGCGCAGGTGATCTCTATCGTTCAAAGGGTTTCATGTATCTGCGAGGGCAGGCCAAGCGCGTGCTCTTTCATAGCGTGCAGATGATGTATGAAGCCAAGCCAGACCGCTTCTGGGAGCCGAATGAAACGCGGGAGACGCAGTTGATTTTCATCGGCAAGAACCTCGATGAGGCGAAGATACGCAAGGATATTGAAGCCTGTGTGGCGACCTAGTAGAATGTGGATTAGATTTAGGGACGATTATGCCACTCTACGAATACGAACTGTGTGACGGCGACTGCAAGGTGTGCGGGGGCAAGTTCACGCTCCGGCGCCCGATGTCTGCCGCGCCGTTGACCAAGTGCCCGGCTTGTAAGAAGCCGGTGCGCAAATTGATGTCCCAGATCAGCGTTCCCCGCGTCACCGCGCCTACCTCGATCGTAGATGCCAAGAAGGCGGGCTTCACCGTGCTCAAAAAGACGAGCAAAGGCGAATACGAGCGGCAGTAAGTCTTTAGAACAACTGCTCCAGCTTCAATTGATTCTTGGCGTGCTCAAAGAGCACGTAAGTCAGTCCATCCGCACGCCAGCTGGCGGTATTCCAAGCGCCATTCTGTTCAAACACCGGAGTTCCTTCCGGCGGGCGGTTACGAAAAGCCTTCTCATCTACCACGAGCAGATGCACTTCCTCGAACTTGTTGTCCACAGTAGTGTTGAAACAGATAAGGGTGACCTTGTTGCCCTTCCAATCAAACACACGGCAGCCCAAGCTGGGCCGGGCGCCCAGTTTTGTCGGTAACGAGAATTGACGGTGCCCGCCATTTACCGCCAGCCATTCGCGGATCGCTTCGTGGTCCTTGCTGCTCATATCCAGCTTGTTCAAGGAGTCCAGGAAAGCCATGCCGTCAGCCTTGAATTCGGCGAACTGAGGTTTGTCGTTCTTGGTCTGGAGCACGAATGGTAAGGCCAGCAGCATCAGCATGGCGGCTACTGCCGCAATGAGGGCTGAAGGGCGACGCCACCAAATGATCTGGGCGGGCGCGATCTTGCGTCCAGCCAATATACTGGCGCGCAGATCGGCGGGAACAGCAGTGGCACGGACTTTGGCACTGATGACGCGATCAAAGGCCTGTTGTTCTTCAAACCAGGCTTTCAGTTCGGCGTCCTGTGCTGCCAGCTTCAGGGCTTCCGTGAAGTGTGGGTCTGCGGCATCTGCCCCGTTTGGGCGGTAGGCCTGCAGGATAATTTTGGCTTCGTGCTTATCCACGGTTATTCGCCTCCTTTCGGGCGTCGTCCAGGGGGATGATCTTCTTGGATTGCTTCATGCTGTCCTCGGCGAGGAGCTGTCGCAATTGGGTCTTGCCCCGGTTCAGGCGGGACATGACGGTGCCGATGGGTATCTCCAACTGTTCGGCGATTTCCTGATACGAAAAATCTTCGAGATAAAAGAGCATGAGCGGGGCGCGGTACAGCTCATCCACCAGCAGCAATGACTCCATGATGGTGCTGCCATCCAGGTCATTGACCACGGTGGGAGAGACGACCGGCAGTTCATGTCCGACTTCTTCCATCTCATGATGCGGAAAACGGGTTTCGCGTCGTCGGCTGCCCAGAAACTCACGGTGCAGGGTGGTGAAGAGCCAAGATTTAGCTTTTGTGCGGTCACGCAATTGATGCCCTTTGGTGGCCCATAGGTAAAACGTCTGCTGGGTCAGATCGCAAGAAGCCGCCTCGCTGCGGGTCAAGCTCAGGGCAAAGCGGTAGAGCGCCTCGTAATATTGCCCTACGAGTTGCTCGAATTCCGCGTTTTCCATGGTCTTAGGAGGATGTGTTGGCGGTTTTATTCCCAACTATTCCGCCAAAGCGCCGGTGCAACTGCTGCCGCAGCCAGCCGTACAGGCCAGACAGTGCTCGCCGGTCAGGATATTGCGGTTTTCTAGTGATTCCGGGGTTATATCCCAAAGGAAAAGCGATTGGGCGTCACGGAGTTGCATTTCCAGCATCTGGTTGAAGTCACAATCATAGACCTCGCCCCGGTAGCCTACGCTGAGGGTATTGCGGCACATGAGCCCGTCTACGGTGCCGGGATTGAAGCTCGAGGCCAGCAACTCCAGATACTCCTGCCAGCGGCCTTGTTTGTGCAGGTCCTCGGCGAAACGGGCAATGGGCTGGTTGGTGATGGTTAGGAGCTGGTTGAAGACGATGCCGAAATCCCGGGCGAGGGCTTCTTTGTAATCCTGCTCTAACTCCGCTTGGGCGGGCGGGAGCGTAGGACCGACGGGATTGTAAACCAAGTGCAGTGGCAGTTTGGAGCCATAACCTACGGCATTCAGTTTGCGCAGACCTGCGATGCTGCGCTCAAAGACGCCGTCTCCACGCTGCTTCCGCACGTTCTCCGCCTGATAGCAGGGAAGTGAAGCGATTACTTCCACTTCATGCGCAGCCAGAAAGTTTGGCAAGTCTTCGAAGTCGGGTTCAGTGAGGATGGTGAGGTTATTGCGGTCAATCACCTTGGCTCCGACTTGGCGGGCGGATTCTACCAGGTAACGAAAATTGGGATTCAACTCAGGAGCGCCACCGGTGATGTCGACAATCTCTGGCCGGTGTTTCTGCATCCAGCTCACCACGCGCTCTGCCGTTGCGCGGTCCATCATCTCAGTGCGCCAGGGAGCGGCATCTACATGGCAATGCCGGCAGGCTTGGTTGCATTTGCGACCGACATTGAGTTGTAAGGTTTGCAGACGCGAACGGCGCAGGGACAATCCGTGTTGCCGCAAAAGGGTTGAGAAGCGATGGCTCACTGGACTTTAGGATAATCGTGGTGACATGTTTATTCCAGCGTTTGCGCAGATAGATAGGCATCCCAATCCGCCTTGGTGTCCACATCCGAGAGAGGACGAAGCAGTTGGTGGCTCAATCTCAACCGTTTCGCACACGCCAAGGTTTCTGACAGCACCGCAGAAGTGCTCCAGTTGATATCATTGAAGAGTTCAGGGTGCAGCCGGTTCAGGCCGATCAGCCAATATCCGCCATCGGTGGCCGGGCCCAATACCAAATCGTGATCGACTAATACGGTCAATGCGCGGCGGATATCTGCCAGTTTCACGGATGGGCAATCCGTGCCGATCATGACCACTCGTTTTGCTCCGGTGGCGAAGGCTTGTGAAAAAGCATGCAGCATCCGGTCGCCAAGATTTCCTTCCGACTGGGGGTGCAGCGACCAGCCGGGTTTCAACCAAGGGGAGAGCAATTGCCCTTCAGTGGCCGGAGTGAAGTGCAACTCCACCGCACTTAGTGGGGACAATGTCATCACCACCTGGTCCAGTAAGCGCCGATAGATACTCAACGCCGTGTCCGGTCCGGTGTCAGCAGCCAGCCGGGTTTTGACAGTGCCTAGTATGGGGGCTTTGAGGAGAATCAGCAGCCTCTCTTCAGCAGACATGCGGCAGGTATACCGACTAAGTTGATGGGGGACGAGACTTAAGCGAATTCCAACGATAGAAAGCCACCGGCAGCGTGGTGCTTGAAGAATAGGACGCCCTGACATCTTCGAGCTTCATGATGACCCATGGTCTGGTCAGGTGACCGCCGTTCTTGGTGAAGACGAAGCCGCCGCCGAGATAAGTGGCGACATGCAAGGGGCGACCGTTTGCATCAAGCAGCGCGACGGTATCTCCGTAGCGCGGATTGCCACGAAGAAGGTCATGATCTTTGCGCAGGATATCCTCCAGCAAGGCCCAATCGGTGTAGTGGATATCTGCTTTTCGATTGAAAAAATTGAGCACCGTCCACGAGCAATTGGGAGGCGGTTGTCCCGGTGCTTGCTTGCTGGAAGGGTAAGTGTTCAAGAGGCTGCGTGGCAGCGATGGCAAAATTTTTTCCAATGGGATACTGACCGATGCCTGTTTGCCCAGCGCCTGTTTGAGAATGTCTCTGACCCGTTCCACTCTGTTTCCTTCACCCCAGTAGGTGGCCAATTTCTTAAGATCGGTTTTCTGGTCGATGTGCAGCCGCAATTCCGTGCATGGTTGGCGATGCAGGGTGCTTACCAAATCCGCCCGTTCGGCTGGCCCATTCAGATGCTCTTCCAATAGATCGAAGTCAGCGAAGCAAACCACTTGTCCTACGGGATAAAGAAGATGGTTTATAGCTTTGCAGATTTCTGGACGTTGGTTGCTGTTCCTGAACCAATTCTCCTTTGATGCGGCTGGATAAGTGGCGGGCAAGGCCAACTGCTGATTCTCAGGAAACATGCCCAGCCAGCGATAGAGCAGGGCACGGCTTCCTGGTCGAAGCAACCAGCGGAACTCTTTCGAAGGATAGATTCGCAATCCATCCTCTGTGGCCTCCAATCGACAGGTCTCCAGCCACAGTTTCTTCTCTTCATCAGTCAGGGGCCCGCTGGTGACCATCGCGCTCATCCGTTCCGGAGTGAATTTGGGCACTCGCCAGCAGACTGGCTCAGTGCTGGGTTGGCCATGGCTCCACACTGATGGCAGCGTCAAGAAGAACTGGCGGAACTCCAAGTTGCCCCAAGGGCCGGGCTCGACTGGCGTCCACCCTGTATCTAGATACCGACGATCAGAGGACGGTGCTGACTCCGCTCTGTCTTGGGCCTCGTCTTGCGGGGCACGACAGGTAATACAGCAAAACACCACTACCAGAAATACAACTTGGACGATGCGCCGATACATCTAGTAGGTATAGACGCCTCAAATAATGAATAGTTTCGCTGTTTTTTAAATTATTTTATATAAATTTTTTTAATAAATCAGTTGGGAAATCGCATCGTGGATTTTTCAGCTAATCGAATCAGGGGCGGCTTAAGGTGAAAGTGCCGTGGTCAAATTTGCAGCTGTAAGTGGCATCTAGATTTGGCCCGGTGATTGAGCCGTTGTAATGATAGATTCCACCGGCCAGAAAGCCGAGATCTTCTTCGCCAGAGAATTTGCCGCCCGTAGAGTCGTGCTGGACCGGCAATGTCACCAAATAGCTGTAGCGGAACAGTTTCCAGTAAGTCGCCTTGAAGTGGAACTCGTATTCTTGATGGTTCTTTTGCGTCACGATGCATCGCAGCCTGCCTGTGTGCCCATTCACATCGCTCAGCCATGTGCCCTCCCAAGCCCCGGTCACTGATCCGGGTTTGGCCGGTGCCTGCACGCGAGCATGCCGCCATGCGCGCTCGTAATTGGCGCAACCGGTCATGGAAAGCAGCAACAGCATGCAGGCCAAAGTTTTTACCAGTATCTTCATAGCTTTGAATGGTTGCGGTTGTTACTTTGATGTTTTACGACGGCTTACGTTCAAGCAATCCAAGGGGCAGACCCTGCTTCTACTTCGCCGGACCCTTGCGGATGGTGTTCTCCAATAACAAAACTGAGGGCCCACGTTCTTCCCAAGTTTCGCCCAAGATTTTTGGAACATCGCCGAATGACCGGTTAAACGCACCCAAAGCGATATCCACATCGCCATCGCCATCCAGGTCGCCGACATCCATGGTGATCCACCGGCCGGCAATACTCTCTGGAAAAGTATAAGGGGCGAATTTCAAGTCACCCAGATTCTCCAGATACGTGAAGCTTTCCTTGAAAGCCCCCATGTAGTTGGGGAAGAAGGAAATCGCGGCGATGTCGATATCGCCATCCATGTCGAAGTCCCGGGCCATCGCCCGATAGGCTCCATACATCGGATAGAACCAGGCTTCGCGAAACTGATTATTACCTTCGTTCAGGTAAAGACGGATGCCGTGATAAGGCTTCTGGCAGTTGGCAAACATGGCTGTGTCGCCGTTGTCACCATTGGTCACCAGCAGGTCTAATTTGCCGTCTCGGTTGAAGTCTACCACCTCCAAGTGAGATGTGCCCCAAGCGGGATGGCGCTGGACGAGGATTTTCTCTTCGAATTCGCCACGCCCCTTGTTTAAGAAAAGTGATATGCCTTCCTGCGCCTGGGCCATAGCTACAACGATATCGGGTTTCCCATCGCCATTGAAATCAGCCACCTTTGCCCCCACTGCGCCTGGGCGATCCAACAACAAGTGCTCGGTGTAGGAACCGTCGGGCATTTGTTCATACCACGAAAAACTGCCGAGGATATTGCCATAAGTGGCCACCACCAGATCTTCGCGACCGTCTTGGTTCAGATCAGCCACGGCAGATTCCACCGGACGGCGAAGTTTTTGCAACAGCACGCGGGTGACATCGCTGGCGCCTTGGGCGCCGTTAGACGGACCTTGCAAACGAACGAGCTGGCCTTCAGCAAGGTCAGAGGGAAATACACTGCCGATCATGCTCGCGTAATAACCATCAGGGCGCTCCAGGAGATGAACGATCGGATTCGGCATGTCCATGGAGGCGGCCAGCGTTCCATCGGCTTTCAGCACGGCCAGTTTTTTTGTGGTATCGTCACCAACGAACATCAGGTGAGCCTTTTCATCGATCTTGACCAAACTCGTTACCGGTCGCCCATTCCGGTAGCTGGTCTCCCGCATCTGGAAATGTTTCAAGCCCACGGTGATCGGTGGCTTGGCCACCTGTGGTAGTGGTTTTGCCGGGGCGGCCGTCAGGTAATATGTATGGATGATTTTGTAGTCGGCAAAATCGATGACCGGTTCCTGCGGCACCTTGCCGGAGGCGAGCACTTGATCTCCACCTGGTTCGTTGGTCCAGATGACCGATCCATAACCCAACCAATCATTCATACGGGGTAAGATCTCATTGGACCAAGTGAACTTGTCTGCCACATCCGGTTCAGGAAACACGTGACAGGAACTGCACACCTGCATGGCGACTTCGCGGCCGACTTTGAGATCGCCAGCTTGCTCGAATGGCGAGGCCACGGCGGTGGTCGGGGCGGTCTCTTGGCTGGTCTCTCCAGCATCACCCGCAGGAGTCTCTGGAGTGTGACGGAAGATCAGCAGATAAACCACCAGCAATGCACCGATGAGGCCGATGATCACTGGCCCCATCGGCTTTTGACCGCCAGTTTCCGGGGGCGGGCCATTCTCTGTCGGTTCTTCAGTTCCACCGGGGATACGCATAAGACAAAAGAGAATCGTAAATGTGAGTCAGGTCAAACAAAAGAGGGTGGTGGCATGCAGAATGCCAATTGTAGGGGGATATGGTTGGCAGATATTAATTCACGAGTTTCCCTCGGAAGCTCGCCAGCTCGCTGCAACCCCTTGCTGGTGAACACGTATGCTGCAGGAAAAGGCGTCTTTTTGGCCGTAAAGAAAAACCAACGGTCTTCCGAGTGCTGTAGTATTATACAATGATGAAAATATCTTTAACTCTTTTGTGTGCTTTTACCGCATGGGGCTTGGTTAGCGCGGCGGAGCAACCGGCCCGCCCCCTTCAACCCAAGCCTTTTCCAGGTTTTACAAACACCGCGCCAGGGGTGACCAACCGCATTCCGGGGTTTACGAACTCGGTGCCGGGGGTGACCAACCGCATCCCGGGGTTTACGAACTCGGTGCCGGGTTTCACAAATCGTCCAGCCCGGCCGCCCCAGCCCGTGCAACCGCCTCCGCCCATAGTTCCGGGAACACCCAAGCCCGTGCAGCCGCCGAAGCCTTCGGCACCTACGACGCCCCAACCAGTTCAGCCACCTCCGCCCCATGCGGAATAAGGACTGAGTGGAGCGCCCAATCTTACTGCAGGATTTTGAGTGGAAAGAGAAGAAGTGGCGGAGAGAGGGGGATTCGAACCCCCGGTACGGCTTTTGACCGTACAACGGTTTAGCAAACCGCCGCTTTCGACCACTCAGCCATCTCTCCGCGAAAGCTTCCCCGGTCATTCCGCAAAAGCGGGGTTAAACCGGAGGAGGGTTTTATAGGCATCAACCCTCATGTGGTCAAGCAGGCTGCGGAAAATATTTCAGGGCCGATGCGGGCTCGACTCGGCACATGATTCAAATCCAGGCTTGGTTTTGTAGTGGCCTGGTCCGGGAGCGATGCTAGCCTCCAAGGCAGGCCACCAATGGCTGACTGTTCGCTGCGCCTGGCATGCCAAATTTTCAACACTGCCATCGCGCCGTGCCCGGTAATGGGTCCACGCGCGGACACCATTTGGGCCGTTGGTTTATGGCATGTGATTGGTCGGCTGACT
>CAZRGY010000009.1:0-20625 GCA_964599715.1 uncultured Verrucomicrobiota bacterium
GGGCAAGCGTTTCGAGTGGGAAGTGGGCCTGGCCTCACACAATCCGCTCGCCGGACTATTCCAAGATTACGATTGGGCGGATGAAGTGCTGCATGCGCGGGTGGGACGTGATTGGTATGTGAGCCAGATCGGTGACGCCAAGCAGGCGGTGCAGTATGGTGACGAATGCTGGTCCAAGGTGCTCATGGGCTGGACCACGTGGCGGGATGAAGGACACACACAGCATCGCAACTGGTGGCCGGGTCTTTACACGGCAGCGTGCCAAACCTGGGGCATCGAACCAGACCCGAAGGTGCTGAGCTTCAATGTCAGTTACGAAAGTGTGCGGGCGGATTTGAAGGATTTGAGTGCGTCCGGGTAAGCCCTCTGAAAATTCACGAAGAATCCCGTAGTTTTTCGTGCTGGATTAGTTGGACGGGGTTTTCAATCCTAGGGCCACATGAAAGGCATCATCCTGGCCGGTGGCGCGGGGTCACGGCTTTATCCGCTGACGCTGGTGGCGAGCAAGCAGTTGCAGCCCGTCTATGACAAGCCGATGGTCTATTATCCGTTGACCACGCTGGTCGAGAACGGCATCCGCGAGATTTGCCTCATCTCCACGCCGCATGACCTGCCCCGCTTCAAGCAGTTGCTGGGCGACGGCAGCCAGTGGGGCATCACCCTCGAATACCGGGAACAACCTAAGCCAGAAGGCATTGCGCAGGCGTTCCTCATCGCCGAATCGTTCATCGGGAACGACAGTGTGACGCTCATCTTGGGCGACAACATCTTCTACGGGGGCGACGTCTTCTCCAAGGCGTTCAGTGAGTTCACCAGCGGGGCGGTCATCTTCGGTTATCACGTGAACGATCCCCGGCGGTATGGCGTGGTGGAATTTGACGCGACGGGCAAAGCGATCTCCATTGAGGAAAAGCCGAAGGTGCCGAAGAGCAGCTATGCGGTGCCGGGCCTCTACATCTACGACAACCAGGTGGTGCCGCTGGTGAAGGCGCAGAAGCCTTCCGCCCGGGGCGAACTGGAGATCACGGATCTGAACGTGGCGTATCTGAATCAAGGGAACATGAAAGTTTACGGCCTGGCGCGCGGATTCGCGTGGCTGGATGCCGGGACGAGCAGCAGCCTGCATGAGGCGTCCTCCTACGTGCTGACCATCGAGCGCCGGCAAGGCGTGAAGATCGGTTGCCCGGAAGAGGCAGCGTTCCGGCGCGGGTTCATCTCGCTGGAGCAGTTCGCGGAACTCTGCACGCGCATCCCGCAGTGCGAGTATCGCGAATACCTGGAAGGTGTGGTGGCGGAAGCGAAGCGGTTGAAATCGGGAGGCGTATTGTGATTTTGGTATTAGGTGCGAGCGGATATTTCGGTGAGGCATTTGTCCAGTTGTTGACCCAAAGCGGCAAGCCGTTCAAAGCGCTGTCCCGCCGTGAACTGGATTACACCAAGTTCAACCTGTTGCTGAATTACCTCAAGGAGATCAAACCGGAGCTGGTGGTGAATGCCGCCGGTTTCACGGGTCGCCCGAACGTGGATGCGTGCGAGACGCAACGGGCCGAGACATTACTCGGCTCGGTAGTGCTGGGGCAAACGGTGGCCTCGGCCTGCGAGCTAGCCGGCGTGACTTGGATGCAGCTTTCTTCCGGATGCATTTACAACGGGGCCTTCGTGAAAGAGGGAGACACGTGGCGATTGGAGACCGACCTGACGAAGCCGGAGATACGTGAACTGGTGGAGACCAAGCCGGACATGGTGGCGGGCTTCAAGGAAACGGATGATCCGAATTTCTCGTTCCGTCGTCCGCCGTGCAGTTTTTACAGCGGCAGCAAGGCGCTCGCGGAAGAGGTGCTCTCCCAATTCGGCAACGGCTACATCGTGCGGCCGCGCATCCCGTTTGATGAGCATGACAATGCGCGGAATTACCTGAGCAAAATCCAACGTTACGCGAAGGTGTATGACAACGTGAACGCGGTGTCGCATCGCGGTGATTTCGCGTGGGCCTGCCTGGAGCTGTGGCTGAAACGCGCGCCGTTCGGCACGTATAACGTCACGAACCCGGGCTTCGTGACCACGCGTCAGGTGGTGGCCAAGCTGCAGAAGGCTCTGAAGCTGGAGCGTGAGTTCGAGTTCTTTGCCGGTGATGGGGATTTCTACAAAGTGGCCAAGGCGCCGCGCTCAAACTGCCTGATGGATGTAAGCAAACTGCTCAGCACCGGCATCAAAATGCGCTCGGTGGATGAAGCACTGGATGAGGCGCTGGCGTCTTGGCGGCCGGAGAAGAAGAATTGACCGCAGATGGACACAGATTCACACAGATGCATGATTCTGCATTTGGACAGGCAGTTACTTACTGATGACTTTGTAGAGAAAGGATGCTCTAAACCTGCCAGCAAGATGCTGGCAGCACATTGATTTTATGAACTTATTGGTGACAGGTGGAGCGGGCTTTATCGGGTCGAACGTGATCCGGCAGGTGATCAACCGGCCGGAGGTGACGAAGCTGGTGAATCTGGACTGCCTCACCTATGCCGGGCATCTGGAGAATCTGAAGGAGTTCGAGACGCATCCGAAGTATGCCTTCGAAAAGGTGGACCTGCGGGACAAAGCCGCAGTATTGGACGTAGTGAAGCGTCATGAGATCGCCTGTGTGATGCATCTCGCGGCGGAATCGCACGTGGATCGCTCCATCAGCGGTCCGGGAGATTTCATCCATACAAATGTGCTCGGCACATTCCATCTGCTGGAAGCCTGTCGCGATGTTTGGGCGGGGAATTACACTGGCAAACGCTTCCATCATGTCTCCACGGATGAAGTGTATGGCAGTCTCGGAGCCACAGGTTATTTCCTTGAGACAACGCCTTACGCGCCGAACTCCCCCTACTCCGCCAGCAAGGCCTCCAGCGATATGCTGGTGCGCGCGTATCATCATACGTATGGCATGCCAACGGTGATCACGAACTGCTCGAACAATTACGGGCCGTATCAGTTTCCCGAGAAGCTCATCCCGGTGGTCATCCAGAGCGTGCTCACGCGCAAAGCCATCCCGGTATATGGCGATGGCATGAATGTGCGCGACTGGCTCTACGTGGGCGATCACGCCGAAGCGCTCTGGCAAGTACTCGCGAAAGGTCGCGAAGGCGAGACGTATAACATCGGCGGGCACAATGAGTGGGCAAACATCAACATCGTGAATGTCATCTGCGATCTGGTAGATGAGATGAAGCCCGAACTGGGCGGCGACTCACGCAAGCTTATCACCTTTGTGAAAGACCGGGCTGGTCATGACCGCCGTTACGCCATCGACGCCACGAAGATCAAGCAGGAGCTGGGTTGGGTGCCGGCATACACTTTCGAACGCGGGATACGCGAGACCGTGCGGTGGTACCTGGACAACCAGGACTGGGTGGAGACGGTGAAGAGCAAGAAGTAGGGAAACATCGAACATCCAACGCCCAACTTCGAACATCGAAAGAGGGAATGGCCGCAAAGAGGCACAGAAGGCGCAAAAAAACTGGAGGCTAAATTTTGAACAGGAGAGAACGGAGGCCTAAAGGTCTTCGGTCTTGGTGAAAGGGAGGCCGCGTTCGCCGTTGTAGAGTTTACGGAGGCGCTCGTCATCCGGACCTTCTTTCCGACGGATGATCTCAGGAGCCACCCGCATGCCGGTCAGGCGACGAGCACGACGGCCCTTCAGCCAGTCCTCGTAGGACATGACTTCATTCATGGGAATCGTAGGGACTCCCGACAGAGAGAGCTTGGGCTTGCTCATCAATTAACGCTTTCACCTGCGGCCACACCAGATACTCCTTAATGTTAGCAAGTCTTTTGACTTCGCGCCAGTCCAGTTCAAACTCTTTCAAAAGGGCAGAAGCGGCCAGCTTTTTGGCGCATTCACGGGCGGGAGGATGTTCACCGGGGTAAACGGAAACCAAAACCCGTTCGACCAGAAGTTCCTCCACAGGATTCATGCGGACCTCGCCGTAGGGGCCTTGGATACGACGGATTTGAGTGTGAGCGAGATTCTCCAACTCACCGAGGATATCCACAAACACGCCCGCCACCTGCCAGCTTCTAGGGCCACCGCTGGCACCGAGCTTGCCCATGATCTCCTGCCGTTGACGGACCGATAACGTGGCAGGAGTAAGCAGGCACATGTCGAGATCGCCCGAGGTGTAAGCGCCTTCGGTATAAAACTCGATGGCGGAGCCACCCACAACCACAAGCTCCACCTGGTGTTCTCGAAAAACAGTGGAGCAAAGGCTGGCCAGCTTCAGATGCTTGATCGTGGGGTCCTGCTCCCCGCTGATGTCTGCCAGCGCCCGTTGGATGGCCTCTTGTGTCATACTGAGTAAGGTTGAGTATCGTTGAGTAAATCTGAGAAAGCGAGATGGATGTGAGGGTAGAGCAATGTTTTTGGGATTCTTCCGTCGCTACGCGACGGTGATGCTTGGATGGTGGACGGCGGCTTGAAAGCCGCCGCTATGAATCTGAACTCGCTAATGCGAGTGCAGTCGCAACTGGAAATGAAGAGGAAAGCAGGTTAATGCTATAAATATGAGTCAGGAATATTGGGATGAGCTTTACAAGAAGAACGAGACGCCTTGGGAAAAGGGCGAGGCTTCGCCGGGGTTGGTGGATTTCTTGACGGCGCATCCAGAGCTGCCACGGGGAACCGTGCTGGTGCCGGGTTGTGGCACAGGGCATGACGCGCGAGTGTGGGCCAAGTTCGGGTTCACGGTGACAGGGTACGACATTGCCCCGAGCGCAGTGGCTCTTGCAAAGGAGAAGACGGCCGCCGCCTTCCTCACAGCAGATTTCAAGCTGGGCGATTTCTTGCGGGATGAGCCCCCGCAACAGTTTGATTGGATCTTTGAGCATACTTGCTTCTGCGCCATCCAACCGGACGAACGCGAACTGTATGTGGCAGCGGTGCAACGCTGGCTGAAACCGGGCGGACATTATGTGGCGGTGAACTACCTGATCCCCGATACGGATGGGCCACCTTTCGGCACGACGCGCGAGGAGATCGTGGAACGCTTCTCGCCGGGGTTCGAACTGGTGGGGGATTGGGTGCCGCGGTCGTATCCAAACCGGACGGGGCTGGAGCGGATGTTCTGGTGGAAGAAGGATTAACCACGGAATACACAGAATACGCGGAAAAGGGACGGGAGAGAGAGGGAGATAAGGAATGCAGGACAAATTTCGTGATTTTAGCGTAATCTTTTTTCGGCTTTCTTCGGATTTAGAGGAGGTTTTCGATTTAAACCATTCATTTTCAGCCGGTTAGGATAAATAAAAATATTTTCATGTCTGGGGGACCATGGACAGCGGATGTCCTAGGTCCCCCTTTAAGCTGGTGGCATGAAAAATAAAAATATCGAACTGCTGACGAGTCAGGAAGGCGAACCGATGTGGGTCACTTTGGTGGGGTGCGGAGCGGGGTTTGTCCTGCTGCTGTTGGTGCTGACGCTGTGATGGATCGCGCCATGAACGAAGTGGTGTCACGGGAGGATAAGAAGTGAATTTTGCGATTGAGAGCCTATGCGCTTGCGCGAGCGGTTCAGAACCGCATAATCCCGGCCTGTTGTTGTCTAACTTTGGCCGTCTCGCCAAGAACCCCGCGCTGAGATGAATCTATCTAAAAGCATAGGTCTGTACATGGACGCCGCACCGACCACTGAGGCTCGGTTGTTGCAGTATATCAATCTCAAACTCGCCGCCAAAGGGCTGCCGACAGTAGCTACGGAGGATGACTCCGAGCTGCATGAGATGGCGGCTTCCCTGCTCTCGCACCAACGGGAGAGCGAGCGCCTGCTGGCGAACTACCTGTGTGCCGCCGACTGGCGAATCCAACAATTTCTGGACGATTATCTCTACGAGACCAACGTCAGTGCCAAGCTGCCCACGCAGACACTGGTGCTGGATCGCCATGGTCTCGCCCGCACGCTCTCGCTGCCGGTGGGTAAAGACATCTTCCTCTCGGACATCGTCAGCTCCTATCGCGTGAAGCAAGGTGTCTTGCACAACCCGAAGAGCGATCGCCGTACGACCAAGGGCGTCTTCCACGTGGCGGATGGCGGCCTGCCGGTGCCGGCGGACAAGTATGAGGTGCCGAAATACACTTTTGCCAAGATGCTGGAGAAGGCTTTGCAGCCGCCGACCAGCCTGATGCGCCTGCCGATCACCAGTGAGCAGGAGAAGAAGGCGGAGTGCTGGGTGACGTTGCTGTTGCGTCCTGTGGTCTGCCCTGAAGTGCCGGGTTTCACTCCGGAGAAATCGATGGAAGTGCGCTTCTTCGTGCCGGGCAATCTGGTGAGCAACCTCGATTTCGTGGAGAGCATCTTTGGCAATGCGGGTGATCCGTATCTGCCGGAGAATGACTCGGGTCTCGATGTGGAGCATTGGTCCGGTCACACGGGTTGTGTGATCCTGGCACCGCATCTGGTGGGCACGACCAAGAAGGAACTGGGTCTGCCGCATATCGACCAGGCCACGGAACGCCAAAAGAAGGACGGCATGTGCTGGTCCAAAGAGGACGAGCTGTACAACGACGGCCAGGCCTTCAAGCTCACAACCCGCGACAGCCGCGGTGTGGTGGTGACGATCATCGCCGACAATTATTTCGGTTATTGCAAGAAAGAGGTCAAAACACAGCTCAGCTATGCAGCGAACCTCTTCGGTCTGTGCGAGGAAGAACACGCGGGCGGTGCGATGGTGTATGCCGCTTATGACCTGGGTGAGGAATTCAGCGGTAACTTGCACGTGAAGCGCAAGGAGCACAGCTGGCAGGAAGTCTCGGAGAAGTATGCCGGTCTGATGGATTTGCAACCGGAAGGTTACGGTATCGACAAGACCTATCCGGACATCATCTACGTGTGCGAAGATGTGCATTTCGATCTGCACAAGCAGAAGGTCTCTTGGACCTACGGCGGAAAGCCGCAGAGCATCAAGTTGATGCCGAACAAGACCTATATCCGCCCGTCCGGCTACAAGGTGCATATGGAGAAGCCGGCGAGCGGTCGCACCTGGCGGCTCATCGGCACGGTGGCGGAAGGTCTGTTGTGCCACAAGCCATGCACCGTCTCCGGGGGTGGCAAGTCCGAGATCTCCAAGCCGATCACCGACGCGATCATCCAAGGCCCCATCTTCGTGGCGGACTTCAAGAATGATTTCGACATGGTGGCGGAGCTCTTGAAGCACGATTACTCCGACCGCTTCAAGGACAAGACGAAGGCAGACAAGCGCGAGATCCTGAGCCCGGAACGTTCTCTTGGCTCCGTCATCAAGCTCTTGAGCCCGGCCTCCCGTGATTACACGGAAGAGTATAACAAGTGGTTGATCTCGGTACCCCAGCACATCAAGGAGCTGGTCTTCGTGGTGAAGCGCTACTACAAGCCGGATTGGGGCGCGGACTGGCGCAGCCATTTCAGCGTGGACATCATCAACGGCACGCCCGGCAATGAGTTGAAGTGCGACGGCCGCAAGCTGGTGACAAACTACCTGCGCGTGGGCTATGAGACCGATGGTTCATGGCGTACGTTCGGTCTGCGGAAAGATTTCCAACCGGCCTTCAAGATCCAGGCGGAAGACGATATCACGGCCTCCATCGTGGTGCCGTCCAGCGCTGTTCCGAACATGAACGGCATGGAAGACAAGACGTCCGTGAAGTTCGTGAAGAACTGCGAATATCGCCTATTCCAACGTCCGGACGATGCGATCCATCGTGGCTACGACAAGCAGACGGAACTGGACTTCGCGCGACATGACAACTTCTTCTCGAACTACGAGCCGTTGACCACGGCGTTCGCGAAGGAACTGATGGAAGACGCCATCGGGTTCGACAAGTTCACGCTGCCGATCCAGAACATCATCCAGCAGGCGGTCCAAGTACCGAAGCCAGATTACTTCGTCTCCTCGGCGCATCCGCGTATCGTGGAGGGCAAGCCGTCCAAGAACCCGCGTTACCTGCAAACGCGCCCGGACCTCTTGAATCCGCGCGGGGTGTATCTCTCGGAAGTGGCCACGCGTCTGCAACGCCGCATCCCGCTGGGCGAACCGGTACCGACACCTGTGAATGCGGTGTTGCCGGGTCGCCGCAACAATCCGCCGGAACCGGCCGCGAAGATCCGGCCGTTGGCGGTGTTCAGCCCCATCCATTATCTCGAACTGCCGGAGCTGTTCATGGAGTACATCTCCAGCATGACCGGCAAATCGCCATCCACCACGGGCGCGGGCTCCGAAGGTGCTTTGACGAAGGCGCCGTTCAACGCGTTGCCGCCGATCGTGGATCTGAACAACGCGCTGGTGTCCTACCTGCTCACGGGTCACGAGTGCTTCGTGACGTCGGCCGGTTACGTGGGACCGAACGTGCGTGTGGATCACGACATCTCCCTCCTCATCCCCGAGGTGTGGTGCCGCATGACGGAACAGGAACGCGATCCGAAATTCCTCATCCGGAACAATTACCTCGAGAAATGCGAAGACACGGATTTCGAAGGGCGCAAGCTGCTCTCCAGCCGTCTCGGGTACCGCATCACGAAGCGTTTCGTGCGGACATACTTCGGCCGTGTGTTCAATCACCCGACCGCGGTCATCAGCGATGAGATGTTGCAGCCGGAGTTACAAGGCATGGACATCTTCGCCGACGGCATGGACAACATCGTGGCGACGCACAAGCGCGTGGCGCAATACTACTTCGAAGACGGCAGCATCAAGGATGCGTGCCCGCCATTGAAGGCGTTGTTGCACATCATGCTGGAGGATCAGTTCGAGGGCAAAGACCTGACGAGCCCGGAGATCCGGGCGATGTTCACGCGCGAGGCCCTGGTGAACAGCGACTGGTACAAAGTGCGTCTGGCCAAGAAACAGGAAAAAGAAGGCCGCCGGTGGCGCCGGAATGTGGATTACCTCTCCAAGTTCCTGAACAAGCCGGGTCACGTGGATGAAGCGAAGCGGTTGGGTATCGAGGCACGCCTCGAGCACGCCGTCGCCAAGCTGCAACACGTGAAGTCGCCCGAGTATCTGGCGCAACTGAACGGCACGCTGGGGGCAGATCCGAGCGTGTAGGCTTATCAAAGAAATATTCAGGGCGGCGGCTTTTGATTAAGCCGCCGCTTTTGTTTTTGGGAACAGTTCGCCATCAAGGGCCACTTGATAGTTAAGGGACACTGGTCCAAATTGACGAGATCAGCATGCCAAGAAAGCGTCTCATATTGTTCGCTTGCCTCTGCTTCACAGCGATAGGTCTGGGCTTGGGTTGCCAGCTGAAATCCGACCCATTGCATTCAGATGCCCGGCGGGAGTGGAAACAAAAGAGCCTCACTGAGATCTCAGCTCGGTTATCTAATGCAGATTGGGCTACCAACGAGATTTCCAGACTGAAATCGGTCAAAAGCGATGACCCAGACGACTATGAAAACTGGCTTTCAAAAGATTTGATCCTCTTGCAGAGCGGTGAATGGTTGGCATTCAAGAATGTCTGTCGCAAAGAGGAAGGGAAGATTCACGACCTCTTTCTGGCCAAAGCCTCAGATGGGCAGTGGTATTATTCCACCTACCACTTCTGCAAAGACATGATTTCTTTGAAGATGGAGTTCCAGCCGAAGGACCTCGCCTCGTTCACCAATTATTTTTGCCTGCAACCCTTCGATGGCAAATCCGATGAATGCCTGAAGCAGACCTGGCCCCGACGAAACCCTGAGTGAGTGGGAAAGGATCTACTCGATGCAGAACAAGTGCTCTTCCCCGCGGATGAACAGGCACTTATCACCGACCGCGTAAGAAGCGAGTGTCCGGTCACCGAGATCGTTCTCGGCCAGTTTCTCGAAGACCTTCCCGGGCTTGATGACCACGCCGACGCCTTGCTCGTTCTGGAAATAGATGCGGCCCGCGGCATAGACCGGTGAAGCAGAGTAATTACCACCCACCCGTTCCTGCCAATGCACCGTGCCGGACTTGGCATCCATGCAAGTCGCGATCCCCGCGTCAGAAACCATATACAGCTCACCTCCCACGAGCAGCATGGAGGAAGTGTGCGGCGCGCCTTTTGGCAGAGTCCACGCGACATGTGTATCGGTGACATCTCCCTTGCCATCCACCCGGATGCCCAAGGCTACCGGACGATCATAGCTGGAACTCACGAACACCATCCCCAGCCCGTAAACCGGCTTGGGAATGACCGAGTAACCTTCACCGTAACGCGCGCGCCAGATCTCTTTGCCATCCTTGGGATCGAGGGCACACACCACGCCACTGCCCGGGCTGATGATCTGTTTCTGCCCTTTCACCGTGATGACTGTGGCGGTGCTGAAGGAGAACGTCTTCTTGGCCGTCGTCTCACGCGCGACCTTCCAGCGCACCTTGCCGGTTTTCTTGTCGAGCGCCACCATGAAGGGATTATCCTTCCCGTCACAACTGAAGAACAGGATGTCATCCACCACGATGGGTGAACCACCGCTGCCATGCACCGGCAGATATTTGATGGTGTCATTCTTCCAGAGAATGTTCCCCTTCAGATCAAGGCAGGCCGTGCCTTGGTGCCCGAAGTGAACATAAACGCGGTCTTTCTCCACATAAGGTGTCGGGCTCGCGTGGCTGTTCTTCTTGTGGATATTGGGCGAGCTTTCCGGACGGAACACTTCTTTGTCCCAGATGAGCTTGCCGCTCTTGGCATCCACACACAGCGCATGCAGGGACATGCCGCCGGTTTCGCCCAAGATGGCCGAGGTCAGATAAAGCCGGTCCTGATACAACGCGGGTGAGGACCAGCCCTTGCCGGGCAATTCCACCTTCCACTTCACATTCTCCGTGGCGCTCCATTTGAGCGGGAGGGTCTTGGCTTCCGCATGACCGAAGGCCGGTCCGCGGAACTCCGCCCAATCACTTGCCACTCCACTTGTTGCCCCCAGCCAGCACAGCACCAGGCCCAATGCGTAATTTCGGATATTCTTCATGACCAGAAAGCAAAAAGGGCTTCCCACCCGGGAAGCCCTGAAAATACCATTGAATCAGTGATGATTCTCCTTCGGCGGCAGACAGAAGAAGCCGAACAGCACCGCAAAGCCCACCAGACTCAGGAAGAAGAGGCCGAAGCCCTTGCCCTGCGTCATGCGTACCATGCCGATGCCGATGATCAGAGCCATCAACAACGTCACCCCGACTGAAGACCAAAATTTCATAGGCGCACAATATAGCGACCAATTCGCCGGAGACAAGCGACGTTTTAGCCCCTTAACTGTTTTATTTGGCCGCCTTATGCTGCCCCGTCCCGGCCAGGATAAAGTCCACGATGGGCTTGGGGTCATCCAAACCATGCACATGGCCGATACCCGGCTTATGGATCACTTGGATGGGACCGCCCAGTTTCTGGTAACGCTCTTCGACGATCGCCGTATTTTCTTCCACTGGCACCACATCATCCGCATCCCCAACGACATGCAGCAACGGCACCTTTGCCTTCGCCAACGGGGCCAGACTGTCCAGCGGATTACCCGTCCAAGCCAGGGCCTCGGCCTCATCCTTGAACTCATACATCTTCATCACCAACTCCCAATCCTTCTTGCTGCCCTTCCCCCGCCCTTTGCCGCCCGGCCAGCTCTTGAAATCACACACCGGCGCATCCGCATAGATGCAAGCGACCTTGTCCGGATTGGCCGAGGCCCAATTGAAGATATAGAGCCCGCCCCGGCTCATGCCTTCCAAAGCCGGCTTCGGATTCAGATGATGGATGGTGGTGAGATACGCATAGAATGAGTTCCACACCGCCACCGCTTTCGGACTGCCGATCAGCTCCGGCGCATCGATGTAAACAAGATGGAACCCCTGCTCCAGCAACGCCGTGTCCACCTCCGGACGATGCCCCCAGAAACGTGCCCGCCAAATCCATGGCCGTCCCGACGCCGCTTGCTTGGGCAAGACGATGTAAGCCTTCCGCTTCTCGAATTGAATCTCATGCAGTTCGAACCCTTTCCAATCGGACACCTTGCCCGGCACCAATTCACTCGCCGTCAGCGGCGCAGGTGGGTTTGCCTTCAGGTGTTCACGCAAGACTGGCAACGCTTGCGGCAATTCTTTCATCACCAGCTCGGCCATCACCCGCGCACCTTTCGGGGCGAAGTGCGTACGGTCACTCGGCAAACTGCAGAGATCGGCGCTGCCCGCATTACCCAACTGGCTGAAGAGCTGGCCGCTCATCGTATGCAGATCCACCAGTGGCACTTTTTCCTCCGCTGCCACGATCTTCATCGCCTCCGCATAAGGCTTCAGGATGTCGTTAAGCGTGCCATCCGCATTGAAGTTGCGGCGGTGCATGGGTGTGACGAGCACTGGCAGCGCATTCATTGCGCGTGTTTCGTCGATGTATTTCCGAAGATAATCCCGGAAATCCGTGGCCGCATCCGTGGCCTTCGGTTCCGTCTTGGCGTGCGAATCGTTGTGACCGAACTGGATGAGCACCACATCCGGCTTCAGCGCCTTGGTCTTCTCCCAATGTCCCTCCGTGATGAAACTCTTGGTACTACGCCCGCTAAGCGCGACATTCGTGACCACCAGCGAATCCTTGAACCAGCTCTGGAGATAATGCCCCCAGCCGCGGTTCACATGCGTGGCCGGAAATTCGGCCACGGTAGAATCACCGAGCACCGCCACTTTGAGCTTGGCCGGCTGGCCTTGCGCGGCCAACAGAATACCGCTCCAAAAAACTCCCGTGAGGAGTGCCAAAATGAATGAACGTGTCTTCAAAGAAATCATGCGATGACCGCATGGTTTCTCGCTCGCCCCCTCAAGTCAAAAAGATAAAACTACCCGTGTGCGCATAAAACCATCGGCCGGCATTTCACGATATGGATGAAGCGATACGGTCAAACGGTTTGCTGACCGGACTGATGCTGGCATGCGCCATCTTCGCTGGCTGGGCTGGCTGGCGTCTCGGCCCGCAACTCATCTCCTCCCCGGGCTGGCGAAACTGGGCGCGCCTTTTTCTGGGCTCCCTCTTCTTGTTGATCTGCCTGGATGGCTTCCGCGAAATATTGGGCTCGGTGATCAACAGTTGGAACGGCCCACGGCTCGTGCCTACATTCACCCTCGCCAGCACTTATCACTCCTACTACGACCCCGACTCTGGACCTGTCACCGGAAACATCTATGGTCCCGGCCTCTCATTTTCCTACCTGCCCTGTTTGCTATTTTCCGAACCCGCGTCAGCCATTCGCTGTGGCAGTCTGTTGAGCGTCTTATGGTTATTGCTTCCGGCAGCATGGTTACTAGGCACTGTGGTGGGAGACCCAAGCCGCAACAGTGCTCGCTGGTTGCTGCTCTTATTTGGATTCTACTGGCTGCTCACCAGTCCGGCTTGGCTGCGACAAGTCGCCTTTAATATCCATGCAGATGCACCCGCCATCGGACTTGGACTGCTTGCCTGCCTCTTTGCTCACAGGTTGGCCGAACGGAACACAACAAGCGACCTCTGGCTGACGGCTGCCTTTGCTCACGCCAGCGTGGCGACCAAGCAGACGATGCTGCCCATCCTATTAGCCCTCCCGATTTGGTTTTGGCTGCGAGGCGAACGCGCTACGGCAAAAAAGATGGTTCTCACTCTGGCTGCTGTCGGCATCGGATTGTGGGGGCTCATCGCCTGCAGCTACGGCTGGCCGGCTGTTTGGTTCAATCTCGTTTACATCCCCGGCCATCATCCATGGTATGACGGCCTCGGCCGGTTTCCTTGGGTGGCTGAACTGAAAACTGCTCACGGGCTGGCCGTGCTCGGCGAAGCCCTGTTCGACTTCATCCTTTCCAATGGCTGGTTGGGATTGGTCCTGCTGGCGACTGCCATATCGGGTCGCAAATATCGTCAGCCACAAACGAAACCTCAACTCCCACTCATTTCTCTGCTCTGGCTCGTAGGCGTGATGCTTCTGCCCATGTCATTGCTGGGCCGGGTGAAAGTCGGTGGCGATTACAATGCGTTCAGTTACTCCACCGTATTCCTGTCGCTCGCCACGGTGATCTATTGCTATTCAGTGATCACCCGCATCCAATTGCCAGCGAGTCTTTCCCTGCGCCTCTCACCGGTTGCTCACTTGCTGGTCATGCTCGCTACGGCGACTGTCTTCGCGCTCAGTTTGGTGAATGGTGCCCGCACAGTCTGGTCAGCCGAACGTGATACGGTCTGCCATGAGCAAATGGCTTTCGACGCGATGCAGGCCGCTCCGGAGACGATCTATTTCCCCTGGCAACCCTTGGCGGGCCTGCTGGCAGAACACCGGCTCTATCACTTCTCATACGGAGTGTATGACCGCTGGCTCGCCGGTCGTCCTTTGACGCCGGAACATTTCGCCGCGCACCTGCCTCCGAAGATGGAAGCCATGGGTGTGTTCAAGGGCAGTAATGTGAATTACCTGCGGGCATCCTACCTGACGAATTATTCGCCCGCGGAAATCCGGTCCGACATGTATCTCTTCAAGCCTGAGCCAACGAAAGCACAGCCCTAAGCCTCACTCACGTCGGGATGTTGTACTGCTTGATCTTGTTGTAGAGCGTCTGCCGGCCGATGCCCAAGCGCTTCGCTGTCTCCAGCTTGTTGCCACCTGTTTCCTTAAGCATCTGGAGGATGGCGTTGCGTTCGATGCCTTCCATCAAGGTCAGATTATTCTGCACGGCCGCCTCGGTGGTTTCGGTGATACTCAGGTCAGCCGGAGCGATCTGGCGACCATCACACATCAACACCGCGCGCTGCACTTCATTCTGCAATTGCCGCACATTCCCCGGCCATTCATGACCGCGCAGCATGTCCGCAGCCTCGGGAGTGAACCCGACGATTGAACGGCCCGCTTGCGAGGCGAAGCGCTTCAGAAACGCCTCTGCCAAAGGCAGGATATCTTCACGCCGCTCGCGCAACGGTGGCAGTGAGATCGTGATGGCACCCACGCGATAATACAGATCCTCGCGTAACTTACCTTCCTTGATGGCTTCTTCCACTGGGCGGTTGGTGGCAGCGATGATCCGGCAATTCGTCTTATAGCTCACCCGTCCGCCGACCGGCCGCACTTCTTGCTCCTGCAAGACCCGCAGCAACTTGCTCTGCGTATCGATCGGCATCTCAGAGATCTCATCCAGCATCAACGTGCCGCCATCCGCTTCACGGAAAAGTCCGGTGCGATCCGCATGCGCTCCGGTGAAAGCACCTTTCACGGAACCGAAGAGTTCGCTCTCGATGAGATCGCGCGGCAGGGCGGCGCAGTTCACCTTGATCAAGGGACCACTGGCCCGGCTGCTCAGGGAGTGCAACAGATCGGCGATCACTTCCTTGCCTGTCCCGCTCTCCCCGCAAAGCAGGACCGAAACATCCGTGGGCGCCACCCGCTCAGCCGTCCGCAGGACCGTCTTCATGGCCACGCTGCGGAACACTGGCGAACTCCCGCCACTGATATTGGAAAGCGCCCGGCGTAAGGAGCTGGTCTGCTCAGTCAGTTTCTTATGCTCCATCGCCTTCTCGATGGAGTGCAGGAGTGATTCATGATCGAACGGCTTCTTTTGAAAATCATAAGCCCCCAGCTTGGTGGCGGTCACGGCGGCATCCAGTGAAGCATGGCCGGTCAGCACGATGACTTCTGTGCCCGGCCAAGATTTCTTCATGAGCGGCAGGAGTTCCAAGCCGTCGGCATCATCCAGCTTGAGATCCAGCAGGACGACATCCGGCTCGGGCCCGCCCAAGGACTGGCGTAGGGCCGTACCGCTCGTGAGGGAGGAGGCGCGATAACCATGAGAGGCAAGGAGGTTTTGCAGCAGCAGACAGAGCTCCTGCTGGTCATCTACGATCAAAATCCGGGCATTCATTCAACGATACCTTTCCTATTGAACGGCTCGCTGAAGCATCTGTCGCCCTAAACCATTACTACGGCGTCCATCTTTCAGACTGCACTACTCCATCAGCTAACCGTTTTTTGCTATATCCACTCAATATGCTCCTTTAGCAAAAAAGGTTCCAGTCTTATTTTAGGACATGAAAATTTCTGAAAATAGAGGGAAATTCTGATTTTAAACCCGCCTCAAGACACTGAAATACTCAAAATCGCCCGTGCGAAGATGCCTTAAAGTTTGGCATCCGGGTACACTTCCATGATTTTCTTCTTAAGCCGTTCTTCCTCCACGGGAGGGAGTAAGCGACGGTTCACCCGCCGTTGCACCCCATCCAATAGCTCCAACCAGTCCTCTAATGGGGGTTCTGGCAGGTCCTGCCACTGGTCGTGCCGTTTTCCCCGGACATGAAAGTACCACCGGTTGCCGATGTGCTTGGCGTAAACTTCGCGTTTCTCGCCTTCCTCGGTCCGCCCTTTCCAGCTGATCTCGCCTTTGCCCATAATTTATTCCGGGATATCCACCGAGGCGACCGCCATGGCCGCAATACCTTCACCGCGTCCGACAAAACCCATCTGCTCGTTGGTCGTCGCCTTCAAGCCCACCCGTTTCGGGTCGATGCCGAGGGCGGCAGCGATGTACTCTTTCATCTTGGGAAAATGTTTTCCCAGCTTGGGCTCTTCGGCGATGACCGAGGCATCGATGTTCACGATCCGCCCGGAGCGCTTGAGCACCTGACTGGCAGCTTCTTCCAAAAAGATGCTGCTCGCGGCATTCTTCCAGCGTGGATCGGAGTTCGGAAAGAACTGTCCGATATCTCCCTCACCGATGGCCCCCAAGACCGCATCACAGATCGCATGCATCAACGCATCCGCGTCCGAATGACCATCTAGCCCTTTGTGATACGGGATCTCCGCGCCACCCAGGACAAGCTTCCGGCCCTCGACCAGCTGATGCACATCATAGCCTATGCCTACATGTATCATGTCGTCGCCAGTCTAGGGCCAAAGCTAACTGCCGCAAGATTGAACCTGTTCGATTTTTAAGCCGCTCAAAAGTGGGAAAACGGCTCGCTTTTTTATCCTCAGGTCGCTTAACTCTTCACGCGTTTCAGGAGGTAACTAAATCAGCCTGCGCCTTCATTGACTTGAGGACTTGTTGCTCCATAGTAACGCGCACAGATAACCCTAAGAATTTGCCCTATGGCCGCGAAATCCACTGATAAAGCAGAAAAAGCCGAGAAGAATCTTCCCGCCGAGACCAAGTCCGGCGAGGACGCAAAAGTAAAAGCCGCCCGCAACCGCGAACTCGATGCGGCTATCGCCAGCATCACCAAAGCCTACGGCGAAGGCAGCATCATGCGTCTCGGCGATGCCCGGGCGCTGACCAAGATCGAGGTCATCCCCACGGGAGCCCTCGCCCTCGATCTGGCTCTCGGTATCGGCGGACTGCCGCGCGGTCGCGTCATCGAGATCTACGGACCTGAGTCCTCCGGCAAGACCACGCTCATGTTGCATGTCATCGCGAATGCCCAGAAGAATGGCGGTCTCGCTGCGTTCATCGATGCCGAACATGCGTTGGATCCCGCTTACGCCAAGAAACTCGGCGTGAACTTGGACGATCTCCTCGTCTCCCAGCCGGATAGCGGCGAGGAAGCACTGACCATCTGTGAGACCTTGGCCCGCTCCAATGCCTTGGATGTCATCGTCATCGACTCCGTTGCCGCCCTCACCCCCAAGTCCGAACTCGAAGGCGAGATGGGCATGGCCACGATGGGTATGCAGGCCCGCCTCATGAGCCCGGCCCTGCGCAAACTCACCGCCATCCTGAACAAGGCCAAGACGACCTGTATCTTCATCAATCAGCTGCGTGAAAAAGTCGGCGTCATGTTCGGCAGCCCCGAAACGACCCCGGGCGGCAAAGCGCTGAAGTTCTATGCTTCCGTGCGTATCGATATCCGCCGCCGGGATGCCCTCAAGGACGCCACCGGAGCGGTCATCGGCAATCATGTGCGGTGCAAAGTGGTGAAGAACAAAGTTTCTCCGCCCTTCACCGAGGCCGAGTTCGACATCATGTTCAATCACGGCATCAACAAGGAGGGCTCCATCCTCCAAGTGGGCCTCGACAAGGGTGTCGTCGACAAGAAGGGCGCCTGGATGCAGTTCGATGGTGAACTGATCGGCCAAGGCAAAGACGCCGCTTGCAAGGCACTCGCCGAGAAACCGGAACTCGCCGCCAAAATCGTCGAGGCCATCATGGTCAAGGTCAACGAGGCCAAGCCCGCGTGATAAGCTGTTGAATCACTAAAAGAAAAGGCCGCGCTATTTAGCGCGGCCTTTTGCTTTAAATCAATCGCCCTCGGTTTACTTCTTGAAGAGGCTCTTGATGCCTTCCGTGGCTTTCTTCGTGGTCTCGCCCGCGGCACCGCCCACGTCCTTCACCGCGTCCGTGGCGATCTTGCCCACTTGGCTCACCGCATCCGTCACGAACTTGGTGGATTGACCGAGGATCTCCTCGAAGACGACCTTCGTCAGATCACCCGGCGTGATACCGTCCGGGCCGGTGCCCAGATTCGTCAGTTTGATCTCCGGCACCGTGACCGAAAGCGGCTTGTTGCCCAGCATCTTGAAGATCACATTCACCTTCGCATTCTTCACGATGAACTCATCCACTTGCAGTTTTTTGGAAGCTCCCTCTTTGCCTTCTTCCGCCGCCTTGTTCTCAGCCCCACCAGTGAACTCTTCGATGTTCTTCAAGATCTGGGTCAGGTTGTTCTCCTTCAAGCCGCCTTCCATCGTGATCTCCGGTCCTTCCACTTGAATGGACTTAACCACGATCTTGTCGGACAGCAAAGAACCTGGGCTGATGGAGAGACTGGCCTTGTCCACCTTGATGGCAAACTCCGAGGTATAGCCCTCCGGGTTTCCGATCACCATACCTTTGACCGCCCCACCACCAGAAAGCGGCATGACCCCTACGCCATCCAGCTTGATGGATACCTTGGTCACCTTCGGACCAACCGTTTCCACGCCTGTTTTGATGATGCCGCCGATGGAGAATCCGATGATCACGAGGGCGACCACGAGGACCACCACGACTCCGATAGCAATTTTGACAGGTTTTTTCATAAATCTTGGGTGGAGGTGCTTGTTAATGACCTCCCGCGCCATAAGTTACCCCGCCTTCTTCCTGTGTAAAGCTGGCAGATGGACTGTCCAAACGGCTCATAGCACCCGTCTGACTCACCGGCTGCGCTTGTATTTTGCGACCCAAGGGGTATTTTGGTCTGGCATGTCATCCAAGGTTTTTGCCGCCAGTCGTATCGTGTTGTTTTGCGGCGCGTTGTTGTCGTGGGCAGTTCCGACGTTTTCTCAAACGTCCGAGCCGCTGGCGGGAACCAAGCAATTGACCATGGAAGGCGACCTCTCCGCCCAAATGGTCGCCGGCATCAGCAAATTTCTGGACCGCGAGCTAGCCGCTTCGGTCGCCGGCCGCGCACGGTATTGGAAACCCGATTTCTCCACCCGCGCCACCTACTACCAGTCCATCCAACCCAATCGCGACCGCCTCGCCCAGATCATCGGGGCCGTGGACCCGCGCCTGCCCAAAGTGCAGCTCGAATACGTGGCCACCACGACCACGCCGGTGAAGGCCGCCGACACCGATCGCTTCGTGGCCTACTCAGTACGCTGGCCTGTGTTTGAAGGCGTGTATGGCGAAGGCCTCATGCTCGTGCCCAAAGGCCGCGTCGTCGCCCGCGTCGTGGCCATCCCGGATGCCGACCAAACCCCGGAACTGATTTCCGGCATCGCGCCCGGCTTGCCGACGGAGCTGCAATTTGCGCGTCGCCTCGTGGAGAATGGTTGTCAGGTCATCATCCCCACGCTCGCCAGCCGTTCTGATACTTACTCCGGAAACGCCCGCCTGAATCGCTTCACCAACCAGCCGCATCGCGAATGGATCTACCGTCAGTCCTACGAGCTTGGCCGCCATATCATCGGGTATGAAGTGCAGAAGGTGCTCGCCGCCGTGGATTGGCTGGAAGGCCAGACGGTCAGCAAGGATGCCCCGAACATAGAAGTCGGTGTGATGGGCTATGGTGAAGGCGGTTTGATCGCCTTTTACAGTGCGGCCATCGATACACGCATCGATGCCTGTCTTGTCAGCGGCTATTTCGGTCCGCGCGAAAAACTTTGGGAGGAGCCGATTTACCGCAATCTCCACGGGCTGCTGCAAGAGTTCGGCGACGCAGAGATCGCCACCCTCATCGCGCCGCGCGTTTTGCTGGTGGAGTATTCCCCCGCTCCTGATGTGAAGGGACCGCCCGAACCACGTGCCGGTCGTAGTGGAGCCGCTCCCGGCAAAATCGTCACACCGGAGTTCAAGGAAGTGATGGCCGAACTGCGTCGCGCGCAAATGCTCTGTGCCGAACAATTCCGCCCGGCCTTGCTCATGTTAAGCGGACCGGAGGGCGAGCCCTTGGGGCCAACGGGTGAGATCAGTGTCCTCGGCATGATGCAGGCCTTGCGCGTGAATATCGAAAGCCTCCGCCCCGCCGGCCAGCAACCAGCAGAGTTACGCACCGCCTTCAGCCAGGATGAACGTCAGGAACGGCTGGTGCGTGAACTCGAGACCCACACCCAACGCCTCCTCACCCTAGCCGGAGGTGTCCGCGACAATTTCCTCTGGAACAAAGTGAAGCCCAACACCACCAACGAGTGGCAGGCCGCCATGCGTCCATATCAGGCGGCGTTCTGGAATGAAACCATCGGCCGCTTCGCC
>CAZRGY010000009.1:20635-24443 GCA_964599715.1 uncultured Verrucomicrobiota bacterium
AGGCACCAATACCTTGAACCCGCGCTCACGCAAGGTTTACGACAAACCCAAGTGGATCGGCTATGAGGTCGTGCTGGATGTGCAGAATGACGTTTATGCCTGGGGCTATCTCTTGCTGCCCAAAGGCATGAAGCCCGGCGAGAAACGCCCTGTCGTTGTCTGCCAGCATGGACTCGAAGGCCTGCCCGAAGACTTGGTGAACGATAACTTGGAGAGCCGCGCCTATTCCTCCTACAAAGCCTTTGCCGCCCGTCTCGTGGAACGTGGCTTCATCGTATTTGCGCCGCACAATCCTTATCGCGGCAAAGACGAGTTCCGCGTGCTCCAGCGCAAAGCCAACCCGCTCGGAAAATCCCTCTTCTCCGTCATCCTGAACCAGCATGAACGCATCTTGGATTTCCTCGCCGCGCAACCATTCGTGGACCCGCATCGCATCGGGTTCTACGGCCTGTCCTACGGTGGCAAGACCGCCATGCGTGTCCCAGCCTTGCTGGATCGCTATTGCCTCTCCATCTGCTCCGGCGACTTCAATGAATGGGTCTGGAAAAACGTCACCACCGACTGGCGCGGCAGCTACATGTTCACTGGCGAGTATGAGATGCCGGAATTCAACCTGGGCTCGACCTACAACTACGCCGAGATGGCGGCCCTCATCGCCCCTCGCCCCTTCATGGTCGAGCGCGGCCACAACGACGGCGTGGGTCTGGATGAATGGGTGGCTTTTGAATACGCCAAGGTGAAACGCCTCTACGACAAACTGAAGATTCCGCAACTCACCGAGATCGAATACTTCGATGGCCCGCATACCATCAATGAGCAGGGCACTTACAAGTTCCTGCACAAACACTTGAACTGGCCGGAGCCGAAATAGCGCTCCCTCACTTCAAACGCGACATCGCCAGTTTCAGGCGCGTCATCGATTCATCCTGGAACTCGGCTAGGAAGAAATGGTCCGCTTGAGCGATCACTTGGCTGGTGACCTGCACCCCGCGCGCCTGTAGCTTGTCCACCCGCTTTTCCAGCATCCGGTTCTGCACAAATATCTCTTTCTCTCCGCACAGGAACTCCAGCTTATGCCCCGTGCGATAGGATGGCATGCTTTCACTGGGCGGATATCCGGCGATGCAGATGGCCCCGGTGAATTGCGAGGCGCGCGGCCCATAAAGCTCCAGCACTCCTGAGACGCCCGCGGAGAGACCGATCAGCACCGGTTTAGGCAACGGCTCTTCCAACTGCAAATGTTCCTGCGTGGCTCGCAAGGCCTGCTGCAGATAAAGCGGATGGATGCCACCTCCGCTCAATCCATAAGCCGGCGCTATGATGACCCGATCCGGAAACGTCTTCGCCAAGAGATGGACCGGCCAAAGAAAACTGCCGCCATACCCGTGCACGAAAACGATCGGTGGCAGATTCGTATCTAGCTTTTCTGGCAGATAGACCGTCGCCATGCCATTGGTCGGGGTGCTCTCGGAATAGCAGTAGGGCAAAATGCTACGTGCTCCTTTGAATACGGCATCCTGCTTGATCTCCGCATAGAGTGGCACCAGCAACTTCTGGAGGCGTCCCGCCTGCTCCTGCGGCAGCCCCATCACCTGCGCCGCCGTCCCACTCATCCCCACCGCCTGAGCTTCTCCGATGCTGGCCAGTCCCAACCGAAAAGTCGCCAGCCAACGAGCGTCAATATTGGACGGAGGTTTGGCCGCATACCGCGAAGACCATTGCAAGGTCTCGACTGACTGGGCGGATGCCCCCAGTGCAAACGACCAGAGTAAGATGATGATGGTGAAACGACGTGCCACTTGTGGGTTAACATCGTCTGCCGCTTGCCCGAAATCAAGCAACAGGAACCCTGTTCACTTCACATACATATGTGACTATTCGAGCTTGAGCGATAAACGCCGTTCACGTTCACGCCCGCGGATGGAACTTCCGGTGCACCTCGCGCAATCGGCTTCCCGCCACATGCGTGTAGATCTCCGTGGTGCTGATATTCGCATGCCCCAGCAATTCCTGGATCACGCGCAGATCCGCACCATGCTCCAGCAAGTGCGTGGCGAAACTGTGTCGCAGCATATGAGGCGTCACATTCCGCGCGATGCCCGCCAGTTTCACCCGCCGCTTCACGCGCCACCACATGCTGACTGCCGCGAAAGGCTTGCCACGTCGGCTGAGGAACAAGGCAGCCGGTGATTTCGGTGTGACCAATTTCGGTCGTGCTACGTTCAGATATCGGTTGATCGCCTCCACTGCCACCTTGCCCACGGGCACCACACGCTCTTTGTTACCCTTACCAATGACATTGATGAAACCAGCTTCCAAATGAAGCTGCTCGAGACGGATATTACGCAATTCGCTCAAGCGCAGACCTGACGCATACGCCAGCTCCAGGATCGCCTGATCACACAACGCCTCCGGTGTCTCCATCGGCAACGGCTTGAGCAATTGATCCACCTCCGTACTGGTGAGCGCCTTGGGCAATCGCTTCCAGCGCCGGGGCAGCGACAGATTCTCCGCCACGTTCACCGGCAAGATTTTCTCGTTCTCCGCGTATTTGTAGAAGGCCCGCAACGCCGCGATCTGCAGGTAGATGCTCTCCGAACTCATCCTCGCTGCGGATTCCTTCGGCTGATCCTTGGGCACCCGCTCGCGCTCTATCTGCAGAAAGGCCATCAGATGCTTCAAATCCACCGACCGCCAATTGCTGAGCCCCTCCGCTTCCGCCCACGCCGTGAACTTCCCCAGCAACGCCGCATACGTCTTCTGCGTCTGCTCAGACTGCCCCCGCTCCAGGCGGAGATACGTCAGGAAGTCTTCGACAAGGTCTTGCATCTTCGCAGCTAACTGAAAGTCGCTCTACGTCGGGCCAAAACTTCCTCAGTATCGCGCGCACCATGCAAAACCGCCAATATCACAAGCGTTTCGCCGGAGATGAAATGAAACACGCCATAAGGAAATGATGGCAGGTTAACCCGACGGATATCGGCTACTCGGATTGAATGGATCTCAGGATAGAGAAGTAGTTTTTTGATGACCACGTTTGCTTCTATTTCGAACCGATTCCCCAAGCCCTCCAGTTGGAGTTCATACCAGGAGGACGCTTCTACCAAATCAGCGCGAACGAGTGGATGAAACGCGAGCTTGTACTTCAAGGCGAACCCCTTCAAAAAAGCCATCCAAGTCAGACTCGTTCAAGTGCAGAAAACTTTCTGGATGGTCCAAGTATTCTTGCTTGCGCCGTAACAGCTCCAACTTCTGAGCTTCTCCTACTTCATCCAGCGCAAGCAGTTCGGCGCGATGATTGTCCACCCAGTCTACAAACCTTCTGCGCTCAACGACCGGCAACTGCTTCAATGCAGCTTCTAGTTGGTCCAAGCTCATAGGTTGATTAATCTCACACTCTACAGGGATTTACAACTTCTTCCCCGTCAACCGCTCATACGCCTCCAGATACTTCGCCTGCGATTTCATCACGATCTCGTTCGGCAACGCGGGCGCGGGCGGCGTCTTGTCCCAATCCAGCGTCTCCAAGTAATCCCGCACGAACTGCTTGTCGAAGCTCGGCTGCCCCTTGCCCGGCTGATACTGGTCAGCGGGCCAGAAGCGCGAGGAATCCGGCGTCAGCACTTCATCGATGAGGATGAGTTCGCCGTTGTAGATGCCGAACTCGAACTTCGTATCCGCGATGATGATGCCGCGTTGCCGCGCGTAATCGCGGGCGAAGTTGTAGATCTTCAGGCTCAGGTCCCGCGCCTTCTCCGCGATGTCCTTGCCCTCGATCTTCACCGCTTCCTCGAACGAGATGTTTTCG
>CAZRGY010000010.1:0-23800 GCA_964599715.1 uncultured Verrucomicrobiota bacterium
AAACAAATCGCAGCGCGTTTGCAGCGGGAGACGGAGTACTACCGGCAGCAGACCAAGACCGCGGGTCCCATCAAGATCCTGGGCAATTTACTGGCGACCATCATGTCGGTGGGGGCGGTCTTTGCGGCGATGAACACAATGTATGCCACGGTGGGCTCACGGACGCGCGAGGTGGGCACTTTACGGGTGCTGGGTTTTCACCGGCACTCCATCTTGCTCGGATTTTTACTGGAAGGTGTCATATTGTCGTTCATCGGTGGGGTGCTGGGCTGCTTTCTGGCCTTGCCGTTGCATGGTTACGCCACGGGCACCCTCGGCTTTGATACTTTTAGCGAAATCGTGTTTGAGTTCCGTCTCACCCCTGAGTTGCTGGCGCGCGGGATATTGTTCGCGGTGATCATCGGGCTGATCGGGAGCCTGCTCCCGGCGTGGCGGGCTTCGCGCATCCCGGTGATATCGGCGCTTAAATCTGTATGAAACCTGAACAGGCAAACCGTCTGAAACTGGATGAAGAAGTCCGTAAGCGTCCTAAAGGCGCGGTAGGGCTCATTTTCGTGTTCGTGCTGCTGATCACGGCGGTGGCGATCTACTTTGGCTGGCCGCGCGCATCAGATTCACAGCGGCTTATTGGCGATGGGAAGCTGAAAGAGACTGTTGGAAGTGCGTCCACGAATGTACCGGCTGTTTCCCGGCGAGGGGAGGAGGGGGATGCCGTGCTTACGGTGAGCGGCTACATCGTGAACCGCGAGCGCATCGAGCTGAGCCCGCGCTTCCAGGGGGTGGTGAAATGGATCGGCGTGACGAAGGGGGATTCGGTCACGAACGGCCAAGTCGTGGTGCTGCTGGATGATACCGAATACCGGGCGCGCTTGCGCGAGACAGACGGACGCATGGCCGTGGCGAAGGTAGCATTGGAGAAAGCAGAGCTAATCTGGGCCCGTACTAGGAAGCTGGCCAAGGAGGAAGTGGAATCCAAACAGGTGGAGGACGAGGCGCGGCTGGCGGTGGATTCGGCGAAGGCTTCCATCCAGGAGATCGAGGGACAGCGAGAACTGCTGCTGACCTATATCGACTGGACGGTGATCCGCTCACCAATCAACGGGGTGGTGCTGGAGAAGCTGGTGGATCCGAACGAACTGGTGGTGCCACAGAGCTTTGGGGGCACGCGTGGACCGAGCACGGCGCTGATCGCGCTTGCGCAGGGGGATGATCTACAAGTGGAAATCGACCTGAACGAGCAAGATTTGGCCAAGGTTTATCTGAAGCAAGAGTGCAAGGTGAGTCCCGAGGCGTATCCGGACAAAGTCTATGGCGGTTACGTGGCGGAGATCGCCCCGGAGGCGAACCGGCAAAAGGGCACGCTGCAGATCAAGGTGCAGGTGCGCGAGCCGGACAAGTTCCTGACCCCCGAACTGAGCGCCAAGGTGCAATTCCTGCGTAAACCGGAAAGCAATGACAAGGCTGTGCCCAAGCCGTAGGGAGCTTACTTTTTCAGCGCCTTTTTGGTGGCGGCTTGAATGTCGTCGATCTCAGGTTTCAAGTCCTGCTTGGTCCGGCGGTCCATGCGGTCGATGAAGAGGATGCCGTTCAAGTGGTCATTCTCGTGCTGGATGGCGCGTGAAAGCAGGCCACCTGCACGGAATGATTTGGTTTTGCCGTCCAAGGTGGTGACAGTGACATCCACGGATTCCGGGCGCTCAATGTCGGCGTAAATCTCGGGGAAGCTCAGGCAACCTTCGGGACCCTTTACAGGGTCGTTCACCGGTTTGACTTCTGGATTCAGCAAAACCAGAGGCATGAAGGCATCCACATCAGCGGGTTTGCCATCCAGTTCCAGCGTGGAGGGGCGATCTTCAATGCCGCGCACGTCGATGACCGCGAGTTGCAAAGCCTCGCCGATCTGTTGGGCAGCGAGACCGACACCATGGGCGTCTTTCATCGTTTCCATCATGTTCGCGACGAGTTTTTTTACCTCAGGGGTGATCTGCTCAATCTTCGCGCCTTTTTGGCGGAGGACCGGGTGGCCAAATTTGACGATTTCGAGAACCATTTCTTTTTGCTTTTTAGTCCGGCGTTTCATTCATTGCAGGCAAGGACAAGCCGGAGCCTGCTGATCAATGCTTACAGGTCAGGATGGCCAATTATCCAGCATGCCTGCCAAATCAAGCATGTTGGGCGTGGTTGCCGTCCGCACGTAATAACCGCTGGTGGTGACGCCGGTCAATACACTTGCGGCGTCATCCAACCCCAGCAATTTACCAAGACAGAACCCGGCATTGAAGTGGTCGCCGGCGCCGGTGGTGATGAGCGGTGTGGTGATGCGTGGGCCGGAAACCATGGAGACCTCCCCGCCTGTGACTGCCAGTGCATAGGTGACCGGATGGATCATCAAGGTCTCGATATGTATCTTCTCGGCGATGCGCTGCGCCAGACAGCCAAGGGAATTGGGGGAACCATCGGGCAAAGGCAAACCGAGGACATCGCCTACGGCCAGACCTTCCTTCTCATTCAGGCCCAAGATGACGCGGAACTTGGTGTTGAACTTCTGGATGAGTTCCAAGGCGTGCAGCAAATCTTTGCGCGTGCGTTTGGCGGGGTCGGCGAGATCAAAGAAAATCCAGCGCCGTTCACCGGTGATAGTAGGGGCCACTTCCTCCAGGATCTTTTCCCAGATGTCGCTCATGTGGGGGATCATGGTCCAGTTCACGAAGGCCATGAGGCTGGATTGTTGCAGATGGATCTTGATGGTTTCCTGGCCAGCGCGGGCTTTGATGTTATCCCAGGTGACATCTGCCAGGGGGAACATCTTGCCGAGCATCAGCTTGCCATCCTCGAATTCGAGCGCGTCCGTATGACCGGGTTCACCGATGGAATTCACCCGGGCCTTTTGGGCGAAATCCATGAAGACCGGATGGATATGCGGGAAGCCCAAGGTGCCCACGTAGTTGGTGGTCAAGCCGAAAGAGGCCAGCGCATTGGCCATGATGGGGCCATTGCCACCGAGTTTCGTGAGCTTGGTCACGAGCTCGATATTGGTGCTGCGACCTGCGGCCCCGCTTATGCGATCGCCCAAGCTGGCGATGGTGGGCATGCGATCGTAGTGCGAGACATCCTGACGCTTGTCCACGACATCGAGGATCTCATCGACGAAGCCGTCGAGACCGACGAAGGCGGTGAGTTGCGGGACACGGCTGGCTTCAAGGCGGAGGGCAGCGGCCGTGCGAGCGCGCAGTCCGGGTGTATTTTCTGGTGTCATGGCGTGTATCTGGACCTGCCACCGTCACCAAAAAGGTGACTGTGTATCAATCCATCTGAATGCCGGCGATCTGGAGAACACGCTCCAAATCGTCGTCATTGAAAAAGCGAATCTCCACGGAGCCCTTGCCCGCTTTGTATTTGAGGGCGACGCGGGTGCCAAAGCGTTCCTGCAATTTGCGCTCCAAGTCAGCGGTGTGGGCATCCTTCGGGGCGGCCTTCTTGCTGCTTTTGCTGTTCAAGGCCTTGCCTGATTTGCCAAGCATGGCGGCGACCAAGTCCTCCGTCTCCCGGACACTGAGGCCGTCCTTGATGACGCGTTCGGCAGCGAGTTTTTGCTCGGCTTCTACAGCGAGGCCGAGGATGACTTTGGCGTGGCCGACGGAAAGTTGATTGTGGCGGAGGTAACCTTGTAGCTCGGGAGCGAGCTTGAGCAGGCGCAGGGCATTGGCCACGGATGCGCGGCTCTTGCCGACCTTGGTGGAGACTTGTTCCTGCGTGAGGCCGAACTGTCCGAGGAGCTGATTGTAGCCGAGCGCTTCCTCGATGGGATTCAGGTTTTCACGCTGGAGATTTTCGATGAGGGCCAGCTCGAGGAGTTGGGCATCGGTGGCTTCGCGAATGATGACGGGGACTTCGCTTAAGCCAACGACTTGCGCGGCGCGCCAGCGGCGTTCACCGGCGATGAGTTCGTAGCCATCGGCACTCTTGCGGACGAGCAGGGGCTGGACGATGCCTTGTTCCTTGATGGACGCGGCCAAATCCTGAATGGCTTCCGGGGCGAAATCTTTGCGCGGCTGGAAAGAGCAGGGGTGAACCTCGCTCAAGGGAATCTTACGGATGACTTCACCTGCGGGGACTTGAACAGGAGCAGGAGCGGCTTGGGCCGGAGTGGCCTCGGCTGCAGGTGCTGCGGGGGAGGGACTGGCAGGCGCGGGCTTCATAGCTCCGGCACCACCTAACAACGCACCCAAACCCCGACCTAATGCTGGCTTCACCATGAGCCGAGAGTGCGGAACGAGGCGGGGGTTGTCAATTTTTCGCAAGTGTCTTTGAGGCGGAATCATGCGAACGGAGGAAGGATGGCTTTCTTCTGGTGAGGTGACCCGTTAGTGTCGCGGTGTGAGCAAGAAGAGCGCGAAGATAGCAGCGATGATCGAGCAATGGCGGGGGCAGACACTGGATGCCCATTACATCGGCTTCTTCGAGTGTTTCAACCAGCAGCTCTTCTATGAGGCGCATGATGTGTTGGAGGATCTTTGGCTGCTGGACCGGAAGAGCCCGAACTACGCTTACTACAAAGGGCTGATCCAACTGGCGGGGGCGTTCGTGCATTTGCAGAAGGAACGGTTGAAGCCTTCGGCGGCCTTGTTTCGGCTGGCGCGGAATAACTTGCGGCAATATCCGGTGCGGCATGAGCATTTCAATGTGGCCGTGGCGCAGGATTTGATCAGCCGGTGGTTGGGTGAGCTGGAGAGTAACGGGTATGAACGCAACCCGTTGCATACGTGGGAGAAACCGGTCTTGCGGGTGGGGGAGTGAGCGGGGCTTAACCAGCCCAAATTACGTGTCAGTTCTGCTTGCCTCAAAGCGACAGTGGGGTATGGTGTCAACCATTGGTCGGCGAGTGGTTGACGCAAAATTTCAGCCTTAACAGCCGTCCGAACTGATTCATGACGACTGCCTTACGCCACGACTGGACGCGGGAAGAGATCCGCGCGATACACGATTTGCCCTTGCTGGACCTCGTATTCCGCGCGGCGGCGGTGCATCGCGAACAGCCGGACCCGAGCGAGGTGCAGGTGTGCAAACTCATCTCCATCAAGACAGGTGCGTGCCCGGAGGATTGTTCTTATTGTTCGCAGTCATCGCGTTACCAGACGGGCGTCGAGCGACAGGACCTGATGGACAAATGCGCGGTGCTGGATATCGCGAAGCGCGCGAAAGAGAGCGGGGTCAGCCGCGTGTGTATGGGCGCTGCCTGGCGTTCGGCGAAGGACAACGAGCAGTTCGACAAAGTTTTGGAGATGGTCCGCGAAGTCACGGACATGGGCGTGGAAGTGTGCTGCACTTTGGGCATGCTGAATGAATCGCAAGCCAAGCGCCTCGAAGAGGCTGGGCTCTACGCCTACAACCACAATCTTGATACCTCGGCTTCCCACTACAAATCGGTCATCACGACGCGGACGTATGAGGATCGCCTGAACACGCTGGAGAATGTGCGCAAGACGAGCGTGACCTTGTGCACGGGCGGCATCTTGGGGTTGGGCGAGACGATTGATGATCGGGTGGATCTGCTGCATACACTGTCCCACATGGAGCCGCATCCGGAGTCGGTACCGGTGAATATTCTTTCGAAAGTCCCGGGCACGCCGATGGCGGAGGCGCCGGACGTGCCGTTCACGGAGACGCTGCGGATGATCGCCACGGCGCGCATTTTGATGCCGCGCAGCATGGTGCGTCTCTCGGCTGGCCGCGCGAAGCTGTCCACGATGGAGCAGGCGTTCTGCTTCATGGCGGGTGCCAATTCGATCTTCTCTTCCGAGACCAAGAGCATGCTCACCTCGGCTGTGCCGTCACCGGATTACGACCAGGACAAGGCGATGCTGGAACTGCTGGGCCTTGCGATGCGTCCGCCGTTCAAGGGCGACAAGCATCCGCTGGGCTGCAAGGGTGCCAAAGAAGGTGGTTGTGATGACCATGAGCATCATGAGCACGCGGCCGAAGAAGTTTGTGTGAAGTAAGATCGGGCCAATGTGCTGCTGGCATCTTGCCAGCAGTTAGAGGGGAAGCAGGGCTAGGTCTTTGTGATTCGTCGGACAGTTTTGCCCTGCCAGCAAGATGCTGGCAGCACGGCGTGCTATGATTCGACTTCCATTGCAGCACATTGTGGCTTGCGGGTTGGAGATTCCTGTATTTCATTCCGGGCGATGAGCGAGACGCCCATTCAACGATTGCTGCTGAACAAAGGTGCTTACTTTGGCGAGACCATTGATATCGCCAAAGTGCTGGAGTTGTGTGTCGCGGCGGTGGACAAGTTTGGTTGGGAGAAGGAGCAGTTGGATTGCGGGGAGGGTTTGTTTCTGTGGGTGTTTCATCGGCCAGTGATCAATCCCAAACAGCGGATCTATATCTCCACGGGGATGCATGGGGATGAGCCGGCGGGGCCTTTGGCGGCGTTGCGGTTATTGGAGGAGAATCGTTGGCCAGATGATGCGGAAGTGTGGCTGTTGCCGTGTCTGAATCCGACGGGGTTTCCGAGCAATTCACGGGAGAACCGGAACAAGGTGGACTTGAATCGCGAGTATCATGGCTCGAAAGAGCCGGAGGTGGTGGCACATATCGCCTGGATGGAGAGGCAGCCGCAGTTCGATGTCGCGTTGTGTCTGCATGAGGACTGGGAGAGCCATGGATTCTATGTGTATGAGCTGAATCCCGACGGACTGCCTTCGTATGCCGAACGGATGATTGAGGCGGTGCAGCGGGTGTGTCCGGTCGATATGTCGGCGGAGATCGAGGGGCGTGAGGCAAAGGGTGGCATCATCCGGCCAAGCACAGATCCATTTTCGCGGCCGCAATGGCCGGAAGCGTTTTATCTGCTGAAATACAAGACGCGGTTGTCGTATACGCTCGAGGCGCCCTCGGATTTTGCCCTTAAGCCACGGGTTGATGCGTTGGTGGAAGGGACGAAAGTGGTGTTTGGAGAATAAGGGATTTGGGAAACATCGAACATCGAACCGGAGGCACCCTCATCCTTAATCCTTCTCCCGGACGAAGTTCGTCTTCCAAGGGGGATGGAGGAAAAGAATCTGGCGTCGCTGACGCGACGCGGGTTTGTTGCATCGTTTTCGGCGGCTTGAAAGCCGCCGCTAAGAATCTTTAGTGCCTAGCGGCACTGATCAGGAATGGAGGTGAGCGGTTGAGTCTGCGTAATTGCACCCTTAGGGGCATCTATCGATGAATGAACGAATATTTTCTCTCCATGGAGCACACCGAACGCACGGAGGGTTATGGTTTGGGCCCGGTTTGTGAGATGCTGGAGACATGAAAAAGATGAATTTTGTTTTGTTATACGTGTTATAGCGATTGGAAGGATAACGCAGTGGTGGAATTGATGGCAGATTGGAGGTGTATGACACAGCAGGTAATAGCGGCCAGCGAAGAGAAAAGCCGATGGAGGAAATCGGACTGGCCGCTGTCTTTTGATCGCTCGGTGGTAAAGGCCTTGGTTTGGGACGGCGTGGAAGCCATCCTTACCAGATGGTTGAGAATTAAGGGCGATTGTGGGTTGAACAAATCCGGCTGGCCGGGCGTCGGGATTTCAGTAATGTTTCTGCGTATGCACCCGCGTTTGCGTATCGGTTTTTGGTTTGCTCTGCTGGCTTTGTTGGCTGGCGGATTCGTCCATGGCGCGGAGTCACAAGCCAACCGGTTTACGTATCTGGAGGAGAACGATCCGTTTTATGTGCATCGGGAGTTTCCCAAGCTCATCACGCCGCAATGGGTGGGTGAGGAGGGCGTGGAAGCGGTGGTGACGCTGGGGGTGGATGACATGCGGGAGCCGGAGAAGTATGAGGCGTTCTTACGGCCCATCCTGGAGCGGCTCAAACAGATCGATGGCCGGGCACCGGTGAGCATCTTGACGGTGAATGTGACGCCGCAGCATCCGCAACTGGCAAGCTGGCTCAAAGAGGGATTGTCCATCGAAGTGCATACGCTGACGCATCCGTGTCCGTTATTGCAAAAAGGGAATTTTGAGGCGGCGGCGAATGTGGTGCATGGCGGTGCCGATCTGCTATCGCAAATCATGGGGAATACGCCGGTGGCGTATCGCATGCCGTGCTGCGACTCAATGAACACGCCCAGCCCACGCTTCTATGCGGAGATATTCAATCGGACGAGCGCGGATGGGAAGTATCTGCAGATCGATACCTCGGTGATGAATTTCCCCACGGCGAAGGATGAAGCTTTGCCCAAGGAATTAGTGGAACTGCCGGATGGTTCGTCGCGTTTTTATCGCTACAAGGTCCAGCAGCCGGTGGCCCAAGGGCAGAAGAGCCTGAAATCCTTCGCGACGACCATCGAGGATTATCCGTATCCGTATGTGATCGGTAAATTGTGTTGGGAATTTCCGCCGACAGTGCCGAGCGATTGGGAGGCGACAAACCTGCGCGGGCCGAACCAGGCCGAGACATTGGCGGACATGAAGACGGCGCTGGACATTGCGGTGCGCAAGCAGGGGACGTATAACCTGGTGTTTCATCCGCACGGTTGGATCCAGAGCGCGCAAATCGTGGAGCTGATCGATTATGCGGACCGCACTTACGGCAAGAAGGTGAAGTTCCTGAACTTCAAAGAATGTCTGGAGCGCCTGAACAAAAACTTGCTCATGGACCAGTCGCTACGGGCGGCGAACGGGCAGGACAATGGGGTGCGCCTGCTGGACCTGAACGGGGATGGTTATCAGGATGTCATCCTCTCCAATGATGATATCTGCACCACGCGCATCTGGGACAATGATAACCGGCGGTGGCAGAACACGGGGTTCTTCACAGAATTGGTTAAGAAAGACCGGAAGGGAAACTTGAGCGAAACGGGGGTGCGATTTGGCATCGTGGGCAAGCCGGGCAAGGTCTTGGCCTTTCTTCGCACAGAGCAGGAATCGGGGGCGTATGTTTTTGAGAACAATGTCTGGATGAACAAACAGAGTTTGTTCACGGGCTTGCAGGTGGAGGGCGAGGCCGTATTCACGAAAGTGAATGGCGTGGACAAGGGCGTGCGGTTCCGTGATGTGGACAAGGATGGGAGTTGCGAGCTCATCGTGGGTAATCCGACACAGAATGCGGTGTTCTCATGGAACGAAGGGAAACAGCTGTGGGAACGGCGCGATTTCAATCTGCCCGCCGATACGTCCATCGTGGATGCACAGGGGAAAGACAACGGGTTGCGCTTTGTAGATATCAACGAGGATGGTTTTGACGATGTGATCTTCTCTAATGCGGAGCGGTATTCGCTGCATCTTTACGTGACGAATCCAGTGCCACGACTGGGATGGTTCCCGGGTTGGTCTTATGAATCGCGCGCGGGCAAACGAGGTGATGCAGGCGAGATACCGATGATCGTGCGGGCGGGTGAATATCGGAACAACGGGGCATGGTTCCATTCGGGGCACATGTGGATACAGAACGAAGATACCGCAACTTTGCCTGATGTGGTGGACCGGCGTTCGTATCAGCAATTATTGGCGTGGGAAACGCCTGAACCGAAATCGCCAGCGGAAGCGTTGAAGACTTTTCAGTTGATGCCGGGCTTCAAGATCGAGCTGGTGGCCAGCGAACCGATGGTGACGGACCCGGTGGCGATCGAATGGGGGGCGGATGGCAAGCTGTGGGTGGTGGAGATGAATGATTATCCACTGGGCATGGATGGCAAGGGATCGCCCGGAGGCAAGATCAAGTATCTCGAAGACTTGGATGGAGACGGACGCTACGAGAAGGCGACGACCTTTGCGGACAAACTGAGCATTCCCTGCGGGGTGATGCCGTGGCGGAAGGGCATCATCGCCTGCGCGGGACCGGAGATCTTTTATCTGGAGGACACGGATGGCGATGGGAAGGCTGACGTTCATAAAACTCTTTTCACGGGTTTTACGGAAGGGAATCAACAGCACCGCGTGAATGGTTTTCAGTTCGGATTGGATAATTGGATTTACGGAGCAAACGGGGACAGTGGTGGCGTGGTGACTTCGGTGGCGACGGGCAAGACGGTAGATATCAACCGGCGTGATTTTCGTTTCAACCCCGATACGGGCGAATTCGAGACACAAGCCGGGCGCACGCAGTATGGGCGTTATCGCGATGACTGGGGCAACTGGTTCGGGAACAATAATCCGACCTGGCTCTGGCACTACTATATTCCGGAACAGTATCTGGGGCGTAATCCGTTGGTGAATGTGCGCGATACGCGGAAGTATCTGGCGAACTATCCAGACTCTACGCGTGTGTTCCCAATCAGCGCGCATATGACGCGATTGAACCAGCCGCAATCGATGAATTATGTGACCTCGGGCAACAGTGCCTCGCCGTATCGCGATGATTTGTTCGGGGCAGACTTTGCGACGAGTGTTTTTGTGAGTGAGCCGGTGCATAATGTGGTGCATCGCGAAGTGCTCGAAGCGGATGGGGTAAGCTTCCAAAGCCATCGCGCGCCGGGTGAGGAAAAGCGTGAGTTTGTGGCGTCCACAGACCATTGGTTTCGTCCGGCGATGAGCAAGACAGGGCCGGATGGTGCGCTCTATATCTGTGATTTTTATCGTTTTGTCCTCGAGCATCCGGAATGGATCTCGCCTGAGGCGCAAAAGGCTTTGGATATCCGCGGCGGGGCCGATAAGGGGCGCATCTACCGCGTGTATCCGGAGAAGGCGAAGCTGCGCCCAACACCGCGACTGGACCGCATGAATACAGCACAACTCGTCGCGGCATTGGACAGCGCGAATGGCTGGCAGCGCGATACCGCGCAGCGTTTGTTGTATCAGGCGCAGGACAAAGCGGCGGTGGAGCCATTGAAGATGTTATTGGCGGAGAATGCCTCAGCGAAGGTGAGGTTGCAGGCGTTGGCGACATTGGATGGTTTGAATGCGGTGGATTTGGCGACGCTTAAGATTGCCTGGATGGACAAGCATGAGGCGGTGAGGGAGATGGCGGTGAGGTTGGCTGAAACTCATGCTCCAGCAGTGAGCGAGGCGCTGGATAGCGTGGACGGTTTGCCGGAATTTGCTTCCTTGGTGGAAGACGTGTCGGTGCGTGTGCGGTATCAGTTGGCGTTCACTTTGGGAGAGATCGATGCAGGTGCGCCGTTGCTTAGCAGACTCCTGGTGCGGGACTATACGGATGAGGCCATGCGCATGGCGGTGATGTGCTCGCTCCCGAAGCATGCAGAGAAGGTGGCAGACCGTCTCTACATGATAGCCGATGCCGCAAATACGCCTGCCTTGAGGACGGTGCTGGCGACGGCAGCGGCCAGTTTATCGCCGGAAGATATGCAACGGCTGTTACTGAAATACCGGCTGAATGTTCGCGATGATGAGCAGATGGTGGTGGTGGTGTCCGGTGTGCTCGAAGGCTTGCGCCTGAAGAAACTGAGCTGGGAGCAATTCAAACAGGCCAGCAGTGAGCAGGAACAGTTGGGACATTTTGACATGGTGTTCGCACTTGCCCGAAAGATGGCGGTGAATCGCGAGTTGGATGCAGCATTAAGAGTGACGGCACTCGAATTATGCGGGTTGGAAGCAAAGGCAGCGGCAGAGGAGGGCAAATTGCTGAGCGGTCTGTTGGTGCCGCAAGAACCGCAAGCAGTTCAAAAGGCGGCGCTGCAAGCCTTGCGTCGGTCCAAGGGACTGGAAGGAGCAGGGGCCTTGGTGGAGTCTTGGGCCTCACTGAGCCCGGGGTTGCGCGGATTGGCGTTTGAAGCGTTTGTGGGGCGACGGGATTGGTTGGGGACTTTTTTGGATGGGGTTCAGGCAGATAAGATTCCCGCAACACAAATCACCCCGGCCCAGCGGCAGCAGTTGCTCAATTTCCCGGCCTTGGAGGTGAAACATCGCGCGGAACAGCTTTTCAAACCGATGAACCAAGACCGGCAGGCATTGGTGAAGAAGTATCTGGCGGCTGACCGGATGGTGGGCCGCCGGGAGAAGGGAAAGCAGCTGTTTGAGCAGAACTGCATGGCGTGTCATCGGTTGGCGGGGCTAGGGCAGGATATCGGTCCGGATCTGGGGATGGTCGGCACGAAGCCCACGGACGTCCTGCTGACAGCGATATTAGACCCTAATCAGGCTATGGAGGAACGGTATACGGCCTATCTGGCCGAAACGCAGGAGGGCGAAGAGGTAAGTGGCATTATCGCGACAGAGACGCCTGCGACCCTTACTTTGAAGACGGCGGCAGGTAGTGAGGTGGTCATAAACCGTTCGCATTTGAAGAAGTTACGCAGTTCCGGGCTGTCCTTGATGCCGGAAGGTTTGGAGGCTGTTTTGGATGTCCAAGGCATGGCTGATCTCCTTGCTTTTTTAAGGAAACCGCAGTGAGTTTTCAGGACGTAACCGAAGTAGGGAGAATTGGGGGTGAGAATTCGATTGCCCATTCTGCGTCAAGAGTTTAGAAACCCATCGGAAGGCTGTTCTATGGCGCTATTATATGGCGTTATGGCATGCCCCGGTTAAGGAACACACAATGTCTACTCCGTCTCCAGATAACCAACAGTTCGAACTGGGTGAAGCGATCAACAAGCTGTCCGAGGGGCAGAAGGTTTTTGGCGGCCGCTATACCCTCATGAAAGTGGTGGGGCGTAGTGCCATGACGGTGGTCTGGCTGGCATGGGATGAGAAGCAAAACCGGGATGTGGCCTTGAAGTATTTCCCGGCCATGGCGCAGGAGGATCCCTCGGCTTTGGCCAATCTGAAGCGTGAGGTCAAAAAGTTGCAGGAGGAGTTGAAGAATCCGCAACTGGTAACGATTTACGATGTAGAGGTAGATGGCATGGTTGTGGCCTTGGCCACGGAGTATGTGGAAGGCGTAACGCTGGCTGCCTTGCGGGATCAGAAGAAGAACAAGTGCTTCGCGCCGCAAGAGATGGCCGACATGCTGCAGCAGCTTTGCACCGTGCTCGAGCAAAGCCACAGCGATACCCATATTTTGCACGGCAATATCAAGCCGTCGAACCTGCTTATCACGCAGAAAGGTCAGCTCAAGATTTCCGATTACGGGTTGGAGCCGGTGGTGAATGATTTCGTCAGCCGGACCTCGGAAGCCAAACCGGCCAGCCGTAATCTTTCCTACTCAAGTCCGCAGAAGGCCAGCGGCGAGCCTTACAAACTTTCGGATGAGATTTACTCACTGGGCGCTACTGTTTACGAACTGTTGACGAGCCGCCCGCCGTTCTACACGGGTGACCTGGCGCTGCAAGTGAACCAAAAAGTGCCCCCACCGATGGTGCATCGCCGCAAGGAATTGCGCGTGATCGGTGAGCCGGTGCCGCGAGTTTGGGAAGAGACTATCGCTGCGTGTCTGGCGAAAGATCCGGCCAATCGTCCGCAATCCATCAGCATGCTGGTGGAAGGGCTGGAGCTGGAAGCGCCGCCTAGTGCTGAGATGCAGGAAGCGCCGATGTCCGCTCCTCCGCAGCAGAACAATAATAAGACGATTTTTGTCGCCGTTGCGGTGATTGTGTTGGTTGGCGCTATTGCTGGGGTCTTGGCCGGTCGTAAGAAGAAAGCGGAGGAAGCCCAGACGCAGCCTGTTGTTTCAAACCAGGCTGTGGTGGACCAGAAGAAACAACTGGAAGAAACGGCTGCCAAGGCGCAACAGGAATTGGATGCCAAGCGTAAAGCCGCCGAAGCCGAAGCCGCCAAATTGCTGGCTGAAGCGGAGAAATTGAAAGCGGAACAGGCCAAGCAGGCAGCTGACGCGGAGAAGGCCCGCTTGGAAGCAGAGAAAAAGCGCAAGGCGGCGGAAGCGGAACTCGCGCGCTTGCTCGAAGAGGCGGAGAAGACCAAGAAGATGGCCGCGACGCAGTTGACGGAAGCGGCCAAGCAGGCCGCAGCGGATGCCGAGGCTAAACGCAAAGCGGCTGAGGAAGAGGCCAAGAAATTGATCGCGGAAGCGGAACGTTTGAAAGCAGCGGAAGCCAAACGCATCGCAGATGCCAAGGCGGCCGCAGCAACGGCGGAAGCTAAACGCATGTCGGCCGATGCCGAAGCCAAACGCATGGCGCAATTGGCGGAAGAGAATCGTATCCGGCAACTGGCCATGGCCGCCGAACGGGCCAAGCAGGAGGCGGAGGCCAAATTGTTGGCCGAACAGAAAGCCAAGCAGGAAGCGGCGCGGATCGAGGCGGAAAAGAAAGCGCAGGCCGCCGCATTGGCTGCCCGACGGTTTACCGCCGGCAAACCTTGGTTCAACAGTTTGGGTATCAAGATGGTACCGGTGGGCAAAACCATGGTAGCCATCTGGGAGTGCCGTTACAGTGATTACGATGCTTTCGTAAAAGATTCCAAGCATCCCGGCGGTACTGGCTGGAAGAGCCCGGGTTTCAAGCAGGATGATTCGCATCCGGTGGTGAGTGTCAGCTGGGATGATGCGCAGGCTTTCTGCAAGTGGCTGACGGAACGTGAAACAAAAGAGACTTTGATCAGCGGTTACCGGTATCGTTTGCCGACGGATCAGGAATGGAGTGCGGCTGCCCAGCTGTCTGGGGAAGCGGGAGCCACGCCGGCTGAGCGTAATCGCAAGATCACCGGTGTTTATCCTTGGGGAAATGCCTGGCCGCCGCCGGCGGGTGCGGGCAATTATGACAACCGTATCTCTTATGACCGTTTTGAAAACACATCTCCGGTAGCTACCTTCCTTGCCAACCCGAACGGTATTTACGACTTGGGTGGTAACGTCTGGGAGTGGTGTGATGATGCTTTTGAGAATGGACGAGTCCTACGGGGTGGTTCATGGCAGGGATACGAACCGGGGCTGCTCTTTTCCAGCACGCGCAAGTCTGCTGGCAATTCCGAGCGCAAGAATGATGTCGGCTTCCGGATTGTGTTGGTTCCGGCCAACTGATTTCCGGCTACTCTTAATCGTTTCCAGAAAGGGCGGCTTTGGCCGCCCTTTTTGTTGCCTGCTTGCCAGTGGTAAAGAAAAAGCCCCCGGAGTTGCCGGGGGCTGAAAAGGAGGGCCTGAGAATTATTTCTTGTAGGCCAGCGCACGCTTCTCACCTTCGGCCACTTGCGCGGGGGTCATCTTGTAGAGCGAAACGATGGAGTCACGGCGGCGGGCGGCATCGTCGCTACCAGTGTTTGCCGCGATGATCAGCCATTTGTAAGCTTCCACATAATCGCGGGCCACACCTTGGCCGAGGGAATAGCAGCTGCCCATGGCATACTGCGCAGGGGCGTATCCGGCATCAGCGGCCTTGCGGAACCAGCGGACCGCTTCGGCGTAATCCTGTGTGGTGCCTTCGCCGTTTTGGAACATGCGACCTACTTGAAGTTGAGCTTCCAGCACATTCTTATCGGCAGCTTTTTTATACCAGTTGAAAGCTTCCGTCAGATCGGCGGCTTTCAGGCCCAGTCCGCGCTCATAGTAAAATCCGACTTTGAACATGCTCTGGACATGCCCGGCTTCGGCCGCTTTCAGATACCACTTCAAGGCTTCCCGGTCATCCGGCTTGGAGGTGCCGATACCCATGGCCTCCAGAAAACCTAGTTGATGCATGGCATCCGGATTGGTCTTGGCCGCGCGGGTATACCACTTGGCTGCTTCTTTGGTATCGGCTGGAACACCGATGCCCAGTTCGTAGCACAGGCCGAGCTGGTATTGCGCGGTGGCGTCCTTTTTGGCGGCGGTGGTGAGCTGGTCCACGGGCGGTAGCTGCCCTTGGGCACGGGCATCGCTCCACGGCACCAAAGTCATGCTGGTGCTGAGCAGGATAACGGCAGTGGCTCTTGGTAGAAGGTTCCGGCCTTTCATAGTTGCAGAGTTAAAACTGGCCACGGAAGATTTTCAAGTCACGATTCAGGCTCACGCACCCTTTTTGGGCTGGTCTCGACGGGGGAACAGGGCGGCTGGGTCGCCACACTGATGACCCGCAGGCAGCTTGCCCCAGATGGCGTCAGCCAGTTTATCCGGTTGGCTGGTCAGGCCAAGCTGTTGATAGATCTTGGCTGCGGAATTAGGTACGAAAGGCCAGATGAGCACGGCAATGATGCGGCAGCTCTCTACCAAGTTGTAGAGCACCTCATCCAGGCGGGCGGCTTGGGCTGGATCTTTCGCCAGCTTGAAGGGCGCCGTCTGGTCCACGTATTGATTGCAACGGGTGATGTAAGCCCAAGTGGTTTGCAGCGCGCCTTGCAGCTCATTGGCGGCCAACTGGTCCCGCACCCTGGCAATGGCTGCGGTCGCTTCGACAGACAGCTCGCTGGCCACGGCTGGCACCACGCCGCCGCGATACTTCTTGAGCATCGAGATGGAGCGGTTCAGCAGGTTGCCTACGCCATTGGCCAGCTCAGCGTTGTAACGCGATTCAAAGCCGGCGTCCGTCCAATTGCCATCCGGACCGATGGCCAGTTCGCGCACCACATAATAGCGGAATGCATCCAAGCCCCAGTCATCAATGATAGCGACCGGTTCTACGATGTTGCCCGTGGCTTTGCTGATCTTCTCGCCGTCTTTTTGCCACCAACCATGCACCAAGATCTGTTTGGGCAGGGGCAGACCCATGGCCTTCAGCATGATAGGCCAGTAAACAGCGTGGAATTTCAGGATGTCTTTGCCGATCACATGGACGTCTGCCGGCCAGAGGGAAAGACCATCGCTGCCATGCTCGAAAGTCTCAGGTTTCAGACCGAGCGCAGCGCACACTACAGGATCGCCATGGGCGGCAGGCACGCTGATATAGTTCACCAACGCGTCGAACCATACGTAAGTCACGAAGTCCGGTGCGAAGGGCAGGGGAATGCCCCAGCTCAAACGCGCCAGCGGACGCGTGATGCACAGGTCTTCCAAAGTGTTGTTTTTCAGGAAGCCCAACACTTCGTTGCGACGATAACTCGGCTCGATGAAGGATGGGTTCGCTTCGATGTAGTCGATCAGCCATTGCTGATGAGCCTGCATCTTGAAATACCAGTTCTCCTCTTCCAACTTCACGACCTCGCCGTAGATCGGCTCAAACGTGCCGTCTGGCAGCCGGTCTTTTTCCGTGAGAAACGTTTCTTGCCGGGTGGAGTAAAAACCGGTGTAGGTCTGCGTGTAAAATTGATCCTCGGCATGCAGCTTGCTCAAGATGGCTTGCACCACCGTTTTGTGCCGGGCCGAGGAAGTGCGGACGAAATCGTTGTTGGACAGTTCCAGCTTGCGCACGAACGCTTGCCAGCTGGTGGCCAATTCATCGCAATACGTCTGGGCGTCTTTGCCATCGGCCATGGCCGCTTGTTGGACCTTTTGTCCGTGCTCATCCAGGCCGGTGAGGAAGAAGGACTCATTCCCCAGGCTTTGGTGGGCGCGGTTGATCACATCCGTGATCACTTTTTCGTAGGCATGCCCCAAGTGAGGTTGCCCGTTCACGTAATCGATGGCCGTTGTTATGTAATACCGTTTATTCATTCGGACGGGCAGAGCATGGAGGACGCCGGGGAGCTTGGCAACAGCTTGCGTGCTGCCTTTATGATTGCAGCATGGCCAGTCCGGCGATGCCCGCCAGTCCGGCCAGAAGCCAGATGACCAGCACGGCGGTCGGCTTGCTTAAGCCACGCCGGACCAGCCGATGGGAGAGATGGTTGTTGTCCCCGATCCAGAAGGGTTTACCCAAGCGATAGCGGATGATGACGACGCAAACCAAGTCACCCAAAGGCACCGCGAGTATGACCAGAGGCACCAGCACGGCCAAGGTGTTCGGATGTTCGGGGGTATGGAACGACGGCAAGATCGCCAATACAGCTAGTAGAAACCCAACCAGATGACTGCCAGCATCTCCGAGAAAGACACTGGCTTTCGGGAAGTTATACGGCAGGAAACCAAGTAACGCGCCGGTGCTAAGGGCTGCCAATGCGGCCACCAGATATTGGCCATGGATGGCGGCGCTCATGCCGAGAAACCAGCACCCAATCAAGCCCAGTCCACCACAGAGGCCATTCATGTTATCCATGAAATTCAGCGCGTTGATGAGGGTCAGTATCCACAGCACGGTGACCACAAAACCGAAAATGGGATAGGGGACGAAGAGAGTCACCCGCACTCCTACGGCGGCAACGAGCGACGCGATGGCCAGTTGTCCCAAGAATTTTGGAGCCGCCTTCATCTCGTGCCGGTCATCCCACCAGCCGAGGACCAGCATTCCCAAGGCACCGAACAGGATGGCACCCAGTTGCACGGCGCGCTTCTCGATGCCGTAGCGCAGTGCCTCCAGACTATCGGTATTCATACCCAGACTAGTGGCGAGTGAGTCTGCCCAAGAGCCGCCAAAAAGCAAAACGCAGCCAAGCAGTACGGGCACAAATAAACCCGTGGCCACGGCAAGACCACCGGCCAACGGGATCGGCTCTACATGGATTTTGCGATGGCCGGGATCATCTACATGGTTGGTGCGGCGGCACCACGCCCGCCAGAGCGGCAGGCTTAGAGCACTCACCAGTGCTGCCGAGATTAAAGACAGCAGATAGATATTGATCGGAAATTCCACGTTCAGCCCTTTTTACCCTTCAGCAGCTTTTCATACAAATGGAACAGATCATCCACCATCCGTTCCACTGGAAACCAGTCCCGCACCAGTTCCTGACCGCGTGTGCCGAGTTTCTGACACAATGATTTGTCGCTGGCTAATGAAGTCATTGCCTGTTCCAGCCGGACAAAGTCTTTTGGTTGAATGAGGAAACCAGTCTCGCCGGGAAGGCACACTTCTTTAGCCCCATCACAATCATAAGCCACGACCGGTTTGCCTGCGGCCAATGCTTGGGGCAGGGCACGGGGTAATCCTTCTCGCAGCGAGAGATGGGCTAGGGCGTCCATAATGCCCACGTAACGCGAGACTTCAGTCGGTGGCACCAGACCGGTGAAGATAAAGTGTTTCTCCAGGCCAGCTTGCTTGATCTGCGCTTCCAGCGAAGGTCGCAATACCCCATCACCCACCAGCAGAAACTTCACTCGCGGACATGCCTTCACAACCTTGGGTGCAATAGCAAGCAAGTCATCGTGTCCTTTGAGTTCGAACAACCGGGCAATCTTGCCGATGACGAAATCTTCCGGGCCAATTCCGAGCTTTTGGCGCAGGGCCAGATCGTTTGGTGCAGTCAGGTAGGGTTGCAGATCGAAGCCGCTAAAGACCCGGGTGTATTGCTCGGAGCGACCAATCCCAGCGGCCAGATATTGCTCCTTCATGGCATTGGCCACGACGACGAAATGGTCAGTGGCATCTGCCGCGTAGCGTTCTGCATTGGTGAAAACAAAATTGGCCAAGGCTCCCTGAAACTTCCCGAACGAAGGGCCGTGGATGGTGTGGATGATGACCGGCACACCTGCTCTGCGGGCGGCCAATCGGCCGAGCACACCCGCTTTTCCGCTGTGCGTGTGGACTACGTCCGGTTGGCGCTCCTTCAAGTAGTGCGTCAGAGAAGTGAGCGCCTGCCAGTCCTGCACCGGCGAGACCGGACGGATGAGATGAGGGTTGTGCGAAAGTACACCAGGGAGATTATCAAAAAGTCGTTCCAGCGAGCCTTCCGGTCCGGCTGTTGGCCCGGTGACCAAGTCGCAATCCAAACCATGACGGCTGCGCAGGCCGAGCACACTGGAGACGGTGTTCTCCTGTGCGCCGCCCACGATCAATCTGGTGATGATGTGCGTGACCCGCATTTGCCTGCCCGCGTCAGTTCTCACGCGGGAATACGGCGGAGAGTAAAGGGCGGGCGCAGGAGCGTCCAACGCAAAGCGGTCAGCGGCCTTTCAATTCCTTCAACCGCTGTTGTGCTTGGACGGCGTCTTTTGAGTTCGGGGCCACTTTGGAGAGGAATGTTTCGTAATAACGGATGGCTTCGTCTTTCTTCTGCTGGCGGAAGGCGATCTCGCCCAGATAATAAAAAGGAGCCGGGTTGTTGGTCTGGATTTTGGTAAGCTTACGGTAGTTCTCTTCGGCGGCGGTGAGGTCATCGCTCCGCAATTTGGCCAGCGCGTAGTTCATCAGCATCGCCGGATTCTCCGGGTTCGCTTTCAAAGCCTGCTCCAGCGATTCGATGGCCTTGGTCAGTTCGCCCAATTCCAGGTAGATGGCCCCACGATTCATCAGGGCGGACGCGTTGCCCGGCTTCAAGGTCAATTGCTCTTCTACTGTTTTGAGCGCCTTGGGGTATTGCTTCTGGGCCAGATAGACAGCCAGCAAGCCATCCAGTGGGACTTCTTCCCTGGGATATTCTTCCCGCGCTGTCAGTAGGATTTTCTCCGCCCGCGCAAAGTTTGTCACGGCCATGTAGGCGAGCGATTCCCGGCGGATGAACTCCAGTTTGACGGAGTCAGGCAGCTTATTGAAACCGGGCTCAGACCGGATCGGCTCCAAGATTTTCAAAGCTTGTTCCGGCGCTTGTCCTTTCTGCAGGACCTCTGCGTAGGCCAAACGATACTCGATCTGTCCGGGCTTGCCTTGCACCGCGTAGTGGAGTTGCTCGGCCGCTTGTCGCAAAAGGCCAAAACTGGCCAGCGTCCGCCCTAATTCGAATTGAAGTTGCGGGACGCAGAAGGGGCCATTATCGCGCAGCAGCATGCTCCAGGTGCGGCCATGCCGCCAATCATCCGATCCGGCCTCTCCCTCCTTGTTCACTTTGGCGACGATGTTATGCGGGTTCATCATCAGGGCGTCATCCAAGTATTTGACAGCTTCATTGGTCTTTCCTGCCTTGTGCAGGGTGACAGCCCATTTATCCAATGACCGGGAGAGGTAACGCGCCACCACGCCCGCATCACTGCGTGGTTGGCGGGAGTATGGTTGCAGTTGATTGAGGAAATCGCGTTGCTCGTCCCAGAATTGTTCGTTGAGCTTTTCAGTCTCCGCAGTCATCGGCTGGGCGACAGTTTGATTTCGCTCATACAAAGCGAGCTCATATACCAATCCACTGGGGACGTCATGATAGAATTCCAGAATATGTGGGCCCCCGGCCGGATGCAGATAAAACAGGCGGTTCGTTTTGGCATGCAGGCCGATCAATTGTGCGACCGCTGGACCGGGCAACGGTTCGGGAAGTGACTTGCCGGAGACGAGATCTGTCCAACGCCCGGGATAGTGGGCGGCGAGTTTGCTTTGATACCGCTCGTAGGGCAAGGAACGGGTATCCAGCAATATGTGAGGATTGTTCCCATTAGCGGCATACTGGGCCTCCAGCAGAAGGATCAAGTGCGGCTCGTCGCTCAGCAATATTGCTCCGCTCTCTGGTAACTGCGAGGCCATGCGCTGCGTATATTCTTTGAGCGCCTGAGTGTTGTTGCCCTTGATGGTGGGCAGGTTGCGGTAGACGAGGAAACCTGCCGTCACTACCGGCCCGACCCAGATCACGACGGTGACCAGCCAGCTTAAGGTGTTCTTCAATCCGGACTGGCGTTTCCAGCCGCGTTGCTCGCTCTGACGGAAGACCAGCAGGAAGTAGCCGCTATAATACCCTATGTTCAAGGCGATGAGATAGCTGAACGTCAGGAAAGTCAGGTTTGGGTTTCCAGAGCCCAAGGCCATCCCACGCGGGCTATACATCGGGTCAAACATTACCCAAATGCTCGCGCCCAGAAACACAGCGTGGATCAGATAGAACATCAGTAATGTGAGGAACGAAGCGATGGGGTTCGCTTCGCCCATGTTCGAGGGCCAGCGAATGCTCATGGAGAGGAGCGGCACGAAGACGACGAAGGAAAGGATGAGTGGTAACCAGGGCGGAACACTGCGCAGCATCAGCTTTTGTTGCCCCAACTGTTCATGCAGCAAAGTGCCGAACGAGCCATGGCCACGGGCACTTTCTACGGCTGGCATCAACAGATAGAGCAGTAAACCGAGCAACCCAAATGCCGCCAGCTTGCCCAAAAACTTCAGATTGAAAAACGCTTTGCCCTTGAACCAGATCAGAGCAATCAGAAATACCGGGAAGAATCCGATCATCGCCCAGTTATTGGTCGTGGCCAGACCGTAAACGAAAACAAATTGATACAGCCACCCTTCCTTCTTTTCACGGCGGTATTCCAGAAGGCAACGAACCAGATGGGCGAACAACAGCAGATTCAGCATCTCCCCGGTGGCAGCGGTGGCGTTTTCCCAGAAAGTGAGCTGAAAGCCCAGGGCGAGAGCGGCGAACAGTGGCGGGATCCAGTTGGTCGCGATGCTTAAGAGTCCGTCGGCGTTGCGATCTTTCTGACGCTGTTCCCTGGTTCGGTCTTGTGGCAGCAGGGCCACCGTGTTGGCCAAGGTCCCCAAAGTGAGCGCGGCCAGCACCGCCGTGAGCGCGTTCATGAGACCCGGTGCCGTGCCAGCCGACAGCCACGTGAAAGGGAGGGTGATCAGATATAGCAGTGGGGCCGTCCCTTGCGTGGACCACCAGTCCCAGCCCATCAGTTTACCTACCACGGGCAGACTGCTAAAGGTCACCCAGCGATTTGCCGTAGCCAGATAAACCGCCATGGCTGCCAACACGATGAGCCAAGGGAAAATCTTGAGCGAAAAGCGCAGGGTGGGTTTTTCCGTAACGGTCATAATGTTTCAGGGGCGTCAGTTGACGCGAAACCCATCATGCTGACAAGCCGTTTGGTCTCCAGCAAAGTTACAATTTCCTTACACTTCATACATTTACAGGCAGTCGCAGCCGCAAATCCGCGACGCATTCCACGTGCTGGGTCTGCGGGAACATATCCAGCGGCACCACCTGCACCACCTCATAGACCCCATCGGCACACAATAGGTTCAAATCTCGTGCGAGCGTGGCCGGGTGGCAGGAAACGTATAGAATCTGGGCAGGCCGGTTTTCTCTGAGGCTGGTGATCGCGCCGGGATGACAACCTTTCCTCGGTGGGTCGATGATGACGGTCGTTTTGGCGGAGTCGAATTTCTTCATCAGGCCGGGCAATTCGATCTCCGTCTGGCCCGCGATGAACTCGCCGTTGATGATACCACGATCGGCCATGTTCTCTTTGGCGGCCTTGATCGCCGGGATGTCCAGTTCCACCCCGGCAAATTTTTCCACGTGCTTGGCCAGTTCGATGGCGAAGAAACCCACACCACAATAAGCATCCACCAAGAATCGTGTCCCCGCATCCTTGATGCGCTCGTGCACAGCCTCGATCAACTTGGGTAGCAGGAAGAAATTATTCTGGAAGAACGAATGGTCCGGCACATGCCAGCCTTCCGGCGGGATGCGCAGCACCACTTTCAATCCACCTTTCGGCGGGGGATTCGCCCGCACATCGGGAATCTGGTCGCTGAGTTCTTTTTCCGCGATCTTGCATTCCTCCACATCCACCACGAACCGGCTGTCCTGTGCCACGTAGCCGATGTGCAGTTTCTTCAGCCGCCCGTTCCACTGGCTGCGGATCATGATGCGGTTCCGGTAGCCATAGGGCTGGGGGCAGGGGATGACGGGTGCGACGAGTTCCGGCGCGATGTTGCCCAGCCGCTGGAAAAGATCGGCGATCTGCTTGCGCTTGAACTCCAACTGTCCTTCGTAGCTGATGTGCTGATACTGGCAACCGCCGCAGTCCATGTAATACTGGCACTCTGGCTGTACGCGCAGGGGCGAAGGTTTGATGACGCGCACGAGGTTTGCGCGGCCAAACTTTTTCTTCACTTCCGTCAGCTCCACTTCCACTTCCTCGCCAGTGATGACGAAGGGCACGAAGAGGACAAACTCATCCAGCCGGGCGACACCCTCGCCGCCAAAGGCCACATCCTGCACCGTGACGACATGGCGTGAGCCCGGTTTTAATTGCGAAACATCCAACATGGGGTGTTGTGATGACAAAACCGCCGCCAATGGGCAAGGGGGATT